>JAPLWC010000050.1 GCA_026396845.1 Candidatus Gottesmanbacteria bacterium | reverse complement strand
TTTTTTCTTCCGCGAGCCTCTTTTCCTGTTCCTTTTCCCATAATTTAGCGCGCAGCACTTTAAGGGCATATTCGCGATTTTGCCCTTGGTAGCGCTGCGCCTGACTCATCACGATGATACCGGTCGGCTTGTGCAGCAAGCGGACGGCGGTAGAAACTTTGTTGACGTTTTGACCGCCTTTTCCTCCTGACCGGAAAAAATCCCACACGAGATCGTCTTCTTTGATATCAACCGCGGCATTATCCTCAACAACCGGCAGCACCTCCACCATGGCAAACGAGGTTTGACGTAACTTATCAGAGTTGAAGGGCGACTGGCGCACCAGCCGGTGCACGCCCACTTCCGCTTTAAGAAAACCATACGCGTAGTGACCTGTCACGTTTAACGTGACGCTTTTGATACCTGCCTCGTCGCCGGGCGTGTAGTCGATTTCTTCGGAAGACCAGCCTTTTCGTTCGATATAGCGCGTATACATGCGGTAGAGCATACTTGTCCAATCCATGGCCTCCGTGCCCCCCTGCTCCGAATGAATGGCAAAAATCGCGTCCCCCCGGTCATACGGGCCGGATAAATACAGGGCAAACTCCATGCGGTCAAGCTCCCGCACCAGTTCTTTTTCGCGGCCTTCGGCAAGATACAGCTCCAGCATCTCCCCTTCCTCAACCTCTTTCTGTAAAGCCGCCATTTCTTTCATTTTTTTACTTGCGGCGGACGGGTCTTTCCAAAAGTCCGGGTGAGACGAGAGCGCTTCAATCTCTCTGATCGATTTGCGTTTCCTGTCAAGATCGAGTTTGGTAACAAGTTCGCGGGTGCGGGTAATCAATGATTCATCCATACAAGTACCGTTATCCTTTCAGATGTGTTGAAACTATCCACATAAGTACGATACCGATGATGAGGAAAATGGTTTGCATGATTGATATGTTTACGTTCCGTTTTTCATGCAGTTCCGGAATGAGGTCCGATGCCGCTATGTAGAGAAAATTTCCGGCTGCGAAGCCGATAAGATACGGTGAAACTACCAACACATCTTTGGAAAATACAAAAATAACAACCGTACCCACGACAGCGGTAAGCGCAGATAAAAAATTATACCAGAGTGCTTTTTTGTTATTGAATCCCCCATAGATAAGAAGGAAAAAATCGCCGAGCTCATGCGGTATCTCGTGAGCAATGACTGCAATCGTTGTCGCGACACCCAGCGGGACACTGGTCAAAAATGTGACGCCGATAATGGCACCGTCCAAAAAATTATGGACGCCGTCCCCGATAAGCGTCAGGTATGCAACGTGTTTTTTGGAGGGTATCCCCCCCTCCATCTCTTCAACGTGAGAATGCCAATGGATAAACTTTTCCAAGATAAAAAACGCGACGAGCCCCACGATAACCCACGTATATATATTCCCCTGTAGAGCATTGTAACCTTCCGGAATTAAATCATAGAACGTGGTCCCGAGTAATATTCCCGATGAAAAAGCGAGTAAATAGGTCGTGATGGAATCCAGAATTTTCCGCTGAAGCACAATAAACACAGCTCCCAACAGAGATAGAAGGCTTACAATCGTAACTGCCGATAGTGCATAGACAAACACCATGGCGTTATTTTACCACGCCCGAAGGCGAAGAGTGACAAATAATCTCCTGCAGTGTTTTTTGCTGATCCTTAGGAAGCTTATCGTACTGGTTGGTCAGTTGTGCCGTCACCTGGGACATAAGGATAATTTGTGCGCGTTTCTGTGCTTCATTTTTTATCCCTGACCACGCGTTATTTGCTATTTCCCCCAGGTTAATCGGCTGTACATTTTTGTCATCCGTGACGCCCAATACCTGGGCCGCCTGACTCCCTATCGGTGTCTTCACTACCGTATCGTGCACCTCTTGGAGAAGTTGCGGACGCGGGGCGTGGGTTACCTTCGGCCACACCAGACTCCCGCCGGATAACGTGACACCAAACACGACAACAGCAAGAAAAAGCTGAACCACAAGTTCCATACTATGGTACCTATATGATATAACTACAGGGATGAGAATACTAGGAATAGACCCCGGCATCGCGCGTGTGGGATGGGCGGTTATCGAAACACATACCCCTGAACCCGCCCCCATATCATTCGGCTGCATTACGACGGAAAAGGATCAGAAACCGGAACAAAGGCTTGCCACAATCCATAAAGCTATGACGTTATTGTGCCGCAAATTTCATCCCGATTGCATGAGTGTTGAAGCATTGTTCTTTGCAACAAACGTGACAACAGCTATCGGTGTGGGGCAATCACGCGGCGTCATACTGCTTGCGGCGGCAGAGGCACGCGTACCTGTGGTATCATATACTCCGCTTGCAGTGAAACGGGCAATTACCGGGGATGGTGCTGCGGATAAAAAACAGGTCATAGCTATGGTAATCAGGATTCTTAAGCTGCGTAAAGCGCCACTCTTAGACGACACTGCGGATGCGCTGGCAATTGCTATGACACACGCATATAGTTACAGAATGAAGGAACACATATGATCGGAAGGCTGACCGGCACCATAGATTCCCATATCAATAACCCTCTCATTATTGACGTTCATGGCGTAGGGTATGTTGTCCGCGTACCGGAGCGTTATTTAGCCAGCATTAAACCGGGTCGTCAGCATACGCTACTCATCCACTCTCACATACGGGAAGACGCATTTGACCTGTATGGATTCGCTTCAAAGCGGGAATTGGTGCTGTTTGAATTATTATTGACCGTATCCGGCATTGGCCCTAAAACAGCACTTAACGTCGTTGACCGCGGGGTCGAATCCGTCGAGGATTCGGTCAGGAAAAGCGATGTTGATTTTTTTACCACTATCCCCCGTTTAGGCACCAAAAACGCACAAAAAATCATCATTGAACTCAAAAGTAAACTCGGAAGCTCTCACATGCTTGATCTAACAGGCGCTGATTCTTCGGAAACAAAACAAATTGTCGAAGCCCTTACTTCCATGGGATTTGACAAACAGGAAATACGTGAGGCATTAAAAAAACTTGATACAAAAGACGTGACCGTGGAACAAAAAATACGGCACGCATTGAAGCTATTAGGAAAATGAAACCAAAAAACATTAGTAATAAAGATATTATCGGCGAGCAAGTGTCTCCGGAAGAAGAAAAACTTTTCATCTCACTTCGGGCCGCAACGTGGCGCGAGTTTGCCGGCCAGGCAACCGTCAAGGAAAATATCCGGATCGCGATAACTGCGGCCAAAAAACGCAAGGAACCGGTGGAACACATCCTTCTTTACGGCCCGCCGGGACTCGGGAAAACAACACTTGCACACATCATCGGCCGGGAAATGGGGGTCAATGTCCGGGTAACGAGCGGTCCCGCCATAGAAAGGGCGGGAGACCTTGCCGCAATATTAACCAATCTTGCTCCCGGAGATATTTTGTTTATCGATGAAATTCATAGGCTCAATAAAGTCGTTGAGGAAACGCTCTACCCCGCCATGGAAGATTTTGCCCTGGATATCGTTATCGGAAAAGGCCCGTCAGCACGGACTCTACGCCTGGACCTGCCACGGTTTACGATTATCGGGGCCACGACCCGGGTAGGCTTGCTTTCCTCTCCCATGCGCGACCGGTTCGGTGTCGTCCACCGGCTGTCTTTCTACTGCCCGAAAGAACTGGAATCCATCATCACAAGAGCTGCGGAAAAACTGCACATCACGATTGATCCGAAAGCAAAAATTGAACTTGCACGAAGAAGCCGGGGGACTCCGCGGATTGCACTGCGGCTTCTCAAGCGTGCAAGAGATGTGGCGCAAGTTGAGGGAGACGGTGCCATCACGCCTACAATACTTGACCGGTCACTCGCGATGTTGGAAATAGATGAAGCGGGCCTGGACGCCTCGGACAGGAGGCTCATTACCACACTTATCGACTCATTCGGCGGCGGGCCGGTCGGCATAGAGACAATCGCCGCGGCACTATCAGAAGATATCGGGACGGTGGAAGAGGTACTGGAGCCTTATTTGATGCAGATAGGATTTATTAAACGTTCTCCCCGCGGACGCGTTGCCACGAAACACGCGTATACACATCTTGGGAAATCCTATCCAAACCGTTAATTATTTGAGCGCCGCATCCACCGCAGACTGCATATCCTTGAAGCTGTAGGCACCTGCAAATCTCGTCGCGTTGACGAAAAATCCCGGTGTCCCCTGGACTCCCAGACCGGAGGCCAGTTGCGTATCGGCGCCCAGCCGGGCATCATATTTGCCCGATTCGAGACACGATTTCATAAATGCCGGATCAATCGCGGGCGCCAGAAAGGTCGCTAAATCCCCCGACTTCGTCTTATCATTTTTGACAACCGGACCGGTAGCCGGCTGACCCGCCGGATCCGTGCCGTTTTGGATCTCATATCCTTTTTCGCTCATGATAAGATCATGAACCTCCCAAAACTTGCCCTTCTCAAACGCACAATAAAAGGCCCGTACAGCCATTTCTCCGTTCCCGTGACCCGGATCATAAATATAGACGAACGCTGCTTTTCCGGCATCCAAAAGTTTTTTCATTTCCGGTACCGGTGGTACATACGTGCCGCCATCTTCCATCAACACAAACTGGGGAGGATTCACTAATTTGTTAAGCGCGCTGTCTTTCCCCGCTGCAATATGGCAGTAAGGACAACTCGGGTCAGACACTTCAACCAACAGAAGCTTGCTGTTGGCATTACCGAATTTAATCACGTCTTTTTTAAATACGTCTTTAATTTGTGCAATGGTTATGGTTGGAGCCGCAGCTCCCGCAGGAGGTGTCGTGCCTGCTGCAGCCGGAGTTGCTGCGCTACCTTTTTGCAAATACTGCACTTTAGCCGTCAAATTCCCGATAAAATACGCGGCAACAATAAGCGCTACAACCAGAATAGATAATAGAATATTTACTTTTTTCTTTTGTTCAGCCATACGTTCCTCCCGATTATGATATTCTACTCTACCCGTGCATTTTTAATCAATAGCTCAAAATCAGCAAGGCTGGCCGGATTTTCGATTTTCTGATTATTGAGAAAAAAGGTCGGCGTTGCATTAATGCCGAGTGTATTGCCATCCGCAATATCAGCAGCTAATAGACGCCACAGGCAGGACATTGGAAATCGGAAAACTCGACAAGTGTCACGGTTGCGGACGACGTTGCGATTTTATTGCTGTCGGCGCGGATAAGCAGTGACGGATCAACTGTAACCGGTCTGACCGGCCGCGACAATATCGCAATACCTATGCCGACAATGACAGTCGTCGCGACAATGATGCCCAAAAACAATTTTGTCTCACTTTTCATACTCGTCTATTCTATACGAATTTTGCGGATTAGCAAGAAAATGTAAGGAAACATTTGGCGATATCGCGTTCCCGATCTGCGGTCCGAAGTTCTGTATTCTATCTTATAACCGTAATGAACTATACATATCTTTGTAGTTTTTTCCAGGTCACCATAGGAAATCTACCATATTTTTTGGTAATACTCCCTATTTTTTTAGTAGGGGCAGATACTAATTTGATTAAAGACTGTAATTGACTTAATTCTTCATCTGAATAGTGTTCCTGCTCCCATAATCTTATCTGATGCATTAATTTTATTTCATTAGACAATTTATTTTTATCAATATTGCTATTTTTTATTGCATCCTTAATATAAGAATTTTCTCTCATAAGGTTATAGTAAAAGTCGGGATAAACCTTACAATCATATATTTTACCTAAAGATAGACCGGCAGCCATACAAATTTTGCACTTAGGATGGGAAAATTTTAATTTAATAATTTTATCAATATCATCCGTTAATATATTTCCGCATAATATATTTTTTTCATATTTCTTTGTATAAGAATTACAGATTCTAATATCACCATTGACATTAATCGCTAAATAACGTTCCTGAAAGTCGCAATAATTCCTAGAGGATGCTTTTATTTGATCATCAAGTACGCCTAAAAATATTTCCTTCGATATAGTTTTCAACTCTTCGTAGGGCATTTTATTTGCAACATAATCTAGACATCGGTTTTTATCAAACATAACGGCATAATTTAAGGCAAAACGTATGCCGTTCTCATCACAGAATTTTTTTGCCTTTTCTATTTCATGTAAATTGAATTGATAGATATGGTAACTCATATCAAAAGGAATATTTTTGAATATTTTTTTAAGTTTTTTTATGTTTTGAACGATCAATTCGAATTTAAATCCGTGAATTTTATCATATGATTCCTGAGAAAATCCCGGCATAGATATTATTACGTGTTTAACAGCCTTAAGTCCCTCTTTATCAATATTTGGAACACGAATTATATTGGTACTATAGTTAGTCGTGAATCCCATTTTATGCGTAATTTTAAGTATTTCATTTAATTTTGGATGTAATGACGGCTCACCTAAACCATATATGTGAAAACTTGTACTATTTGTATAAAATCCATATTTTTTTAGCTTAGCCAGAATAGCCGCATACTTTATTTCTGAAATAAATGAGCCCGCATTAGACAAGTCATTGCCACTTGGACAATATTTGCATTTAGCAACACAATACCCAACAACGTCGACTGATATTGAATCAAATCCTGTTGGATATAATGTATGAAATTCTTTTAAAGTTGTTGGTTTCATTTTTTATCCCGTCTTTTTACAGATTGAATAATTCTACACCAATTACAAATTTACCATAAACAATCAATGTTGCGTCATGAACTCTATCATCTTTAAAATTAAATACTCCCGCTTCGTTAAAACTTCGCGGGACTTCGCAAAGTAAACTTTGCTTCGCATTTTTTTACGGTATATTCGGGTAGTGACATTTCTTCCACCCCAGTCCATGCTTACTTGCTCCCGTAGTTTACATCCACGCGTCGCAAGAGCGCATATACGGGGCAAGCTTTTTTCCTTACTTTCTATGTTCTGGTGCGTTGATCAAACCACATTTTTTATATTTCAATCCTGATCCGCAGGGACAGGGGTCGTTACGGCCGAGCTTCTTCCCAACATTCACTACCGGCTGGGCAATAGCCTGTTCTGAAGTGTTAGTGCGCATCATCTTGGCGGCTTTCGTAATCGGTGATTCAGCAATCGGTGTCTGGGTATTTATCGGAGCCTGTCCCGGAGGGGCGGTTGCTACCTGCACTTTATAAATCCGGTGCACGATCTCTCCGTCAACACCGGCCATCAGCTGTTCAAACATAGTAAACGCCTCATTTTTGTACTCAACGAGCGGATCGAGCTGTCCGTACCCCCGAAGCCCGATTCCTTCACGCAAATCATCAACAGCATCCAGATGTTCCATCCAGAAACTGTCAATAACCTGAAGGCTCACCCACCGCTCAATCTGCCGCATGAGTTCCGGTGAGATTTGCTTTTCCCGCGTCTCGTAAATATCAGCGGATATTTTGGTCAGAAATTCCGTAATCTCCGGCCCGGCATGCATCTGTTCCAGTTGTTTTAACAGTTGCTGCTGGCTCGCCGGGTCAAACGGGATAATGGAAATAAATTCCGTCACGATTTTTTCCCGTTCCACACTCGTGCCTTTTTCATCCGCATAGAGGGCAACGACGTTACTAATCTCCCGTGCAATATTTGCCAATATTTCATCTTTCTGGCTCTCCCCTTCCAGAATTTTGCGGCGTTTGCGATAGACAATTTCCCTTTGTTTATTGAGGACATCATCGTATTCGACTAAGTGTTTGCGGCTGTCAAAGTGAAACCCTTCCACCTTTACCTGCGCCTGTTCAATTGCCCGCGAGACCATCCCGTGCTCAAGCGGTACGTCTTCCGGAAGTTTAAAGATGGTCATGAGACGGGCTACCTGGTCGCCGCCGAAAAGCCGCATAATATCATCCTCAAGCGACACGTAGAACCGGCTGGTTCCCGGATCCCCCTGGCGCCCCGAACGTCCGCGCAGTTGGTTATCTATGCGGCGTGATTCATGGCGCTCTGTTCCGATCACGTGGAGCCCGCCGTATGACAACACCTCATCGTGCAATTTCTTCCAGGTTTTCTGTTCATCCTCCCATGCTTTCGCATCGTCCATTTCCCATTTCTCATGCGTGGACCCGCCGAGGATGATATCAACACCACGTCCGGCCATGTTAGTAGCCACCGTAACTGATCCTTTTTTTCCGGCGTCTGCGATAATGGACGCTTCTTTCAGATGATTTTTGGCATTGAGAACCTGGTGCGGCACCCCTTTCCGTTTGAGAAACTCGCTGATAATTTCGTTTTTCTCGATGGACGTG
Source organism: Candidatus Gottesmanbacteria bacterium (assembly GCA_026396845.1). Lineage (GTDB taxonomy): Bacteria > Patescibacteriota > Microgenomatia > UBA10105 > UBA927 > XYB1-FULL-47-11. Next base: position 1,383 of record JAPLWC010000050.1, on the reverse strand, counting down.
GTGCCCACGAGTACCGGCTGCCCGCGTTTGTGGCATTCGATGATATCGGCAACGATTGCCCCGTACTTCCCCCGCGGGGTTTTATAGACGCTGTCGGCAAAATCTTCCCGTATCATGGTGCGGTGCGTCGGGATGACAACGACATCCAGGTTGTAAATCTTATGGAATTCTTCCGCCTCGGTCGCCGCAGTTCCGGTCATGCCGGCCAATTTCTGGTACATACGGAAATAGTTCTGGAGAGATTGACAATGTAATCTTTCTCGCGCGCAAATAATGTGCGGGCTTTAAGCGCCGCTTCAATGTGGTGGACGGTCCCAAAATCCTTTTCGTAAATATTGGGGATGCCCAGAAGTTTTTCGACTTTGAGGATCCCGTGGTCGGTGAGGTGCGCGGTCCGGAGTTTCTCGTCGATGGCAAAATCCGTTTCGCGATTTAATTTATCCACAAGCTTGGCGTAGTCATAATAGGCGTGCGTGGCTTCGGTGTCGGGTGCTGAAATGATGTGCGGCGTACGCGCCTCATCAATCAGGACCGAATCCACTTCATCCACCACCGCATAGTGATAATTGCCCCGCTGCACGACCTGGGAAATATCCGACACCATGTTATCCCGCAGATAATCGAATCCGAATTCACTGTTAATACCATATGTCACGTCCGCCTCATAGGCCTGTTTCCGTGTGATTGGTCTGAGGTGTTTGAGCCTTCCGTCAGTCGCTGTTTGATCTTCAAACGCAGGATCGTACAAAAACGACTGCTCGCTGATCATCGCGGACGTGCTCATGCCCAAAAGATGAATAATCGGTCCCATCCATCCCGCGTCGCGGCGTGCAAGATAATCGTTGACGGTGACAAGATGCGTTCCCTGCCCCGCAAGGGCGTTAAGATATAAAGCGGGGATGGCGGAAAGCGTTTTGCCCTCCCCGGTCTTTTGCTCTGCAACTTTACCGTTGTGAAGCGTCATCCCTGCCATCATCTGTACGTCAAAAGGCCGCTGACCGATCGTGCGAAGCGCGGCTTCCCGAACCAGGGCAAACGCTTCGGGAAGTATCCCGTCAAGCAGTGTTCCGTGCTGCAGCCGCTCTTTAAACTCCGCGGTTTTTTTTCCGAAATCCGCATCCTTCAGTTTTTTGATCGCGGGCTCCAATCTACTCACGGATTCAACCGTTTTTCTGAGGCGCGTGATTTCTTTTTCGTTGCTGTCAAGAAGTTTCCCTAAGAACTTTAACATCACCGTATTTTACCATAAAAAATCTGTTGAAGCAGATGTCCGTTTCGCCGACGTTACGGAAAATTTTTTTAAGCTTTTTTCGGAGTTCTTGGAACAGCGCAAGATACTGGAGTTCGCGAAGATAATTAATGATCACCATGCCGCCGGGGGCA
>JAPLWC010000078.1 GCA_026396845.1 Candidatus Gottesmanbacteria bacterium | reverse complement strand
CGTCCTCCCGCCGGAAATATTGAGAGACGCGTTTTTTGAGATCCTTGGCTTTGCCGATGTAGAGAATAGTACCCGTCGTATCACGGTAAAGATACACGCCCGGTGCGTGCGGCAGATTTTTTATCGTTTTTTTCGGTGTTTCCATAGGTGAGTTTTGCGCAGTGTCAGCATAAGAAGAATGAGTAGTATACCACTAAAGCAAATGATTGGGAAAATGAAATATGATGTAATCGGCTGGATGTTAAAGACATACTGCTGGGTTTGCCCGTTTACGCCGATGACTAGCCTGCCCGTTCCTGCTTTAAAATAATTCGGGATTGTCAGAGCCAGCGGATACGTCAGTTTGCCGAACGGAGGAACGTTGGGTACGGTTTTTGCCACTCCGACATCGACAGGCGTTGATTGTATGGTAACGGAAACCTGCGGCACTGCGGCTCCGGTTGTATTTTCCACCGTTACCTCTCCGCGGGCGGCAAGTCCGGCCGTCACGAGTTTCGGGAATGAGACGGCTGTATTCAGTTTGCTTACGGGTTGGATAAACCGACTACTGGCAAACGTGACAGCGACATCCTTCGTCGTTTTGCCGTTTTTCCGGTAGAAGCCGGCAGGATACGGATAATCGCTTGACTTGCCATATATGGCAAACACGATATGGTTAAAATCAAGTTTATCGAAATAATTGACTCCTCCGGTCGTATTGGCCCACGTGGGGTCAACCGGTATCCAGAGCTTCCGCGCACCATCATAATATTCAGGCCAGGCATGCAGTACGTCAGCAATGAGTGATAGCGGCCGTAGTCGGCTATTGGTTGTGTATGCATAGCCGATGGCTTCCCGTGCCGGAATACCCGCAGCACGGGTAATAGCGATAAATAAATCGGTAAATTCCATACAGAGAGAATCGTCTGCAGAGTTAAGCGCTAACACCGCACCTTTTCGAATAGGGGCTTGCGCTGCACGTTTTTCGTTGTAGCGTAAAGCTTGTGATACGTACGAATAGATTTCCCTCGGCGTTGTATATTTTTTTGCCAATGCCTGAATTTGGGGGTTATTTGCCTCCCAGTATTTTTGTGTTGAGGTATAAAGGGTCTGGTCCGGTACATCGTCAACATACCCTTCCTTGGGTTCAAGCAGCATATTAATATGAAGTGACGCTTCAATAGAAAGCCGTGCGCCTGGCAATAACGAATATTGAGCAAGCCAATTCCCGTCGGTGTCTTGGGTAACGGTTGTCGGTTTGGGATCAAGAGATTCAATAACCATCGTTTGATATGCCGTATCCGGCGGCAGCGCTATTTCAGAATGCTGCGGGGTGATGCCGGAATTCTCCAGATAATAGGACAGGTGTACATCAAATGTCTGGCTTGCCCCGTATGCGGCGCTGATGCCGCCGGCCATCATTTGTTCGCGGTTCCAGCGCCCTCCGCTAGCCGGAAGCGGAGTCATGTAGGCGTTCGGACCGAAGGCTTGCGGCACCGAAAGTGACACATAGTAACTTGCGATATCCGCATCGGGTGCAACACCCGGAACGTTGACTTCCCAGATACTGCCGTTTTGCTGGGTAATATCTCCGTTTTCAAACCTGAGTGTAAACGAGAGCTGACGACCCAATCCCACGACTTTATCGTTAAAGGTTAAAAGAATTTCCGTTTTGCCGTCGTGTTGCGATATATCGGCAGGGACGATCTGATGACCGTCATAGGCAATGACGTTTTTTATTTTTGTGCTGTCGATGACGATCGAATATTTTTGCGGGTAGAGGTTCGTTCGTTTATTGGTAAGCGTGATATTCTGCGTGACGATCGTCAGCCCCGATGGTGCGATGGCGTACTGGACGTTGTAATCAGCCTGGAATTCACCGGCAGCTTGTACGCGGGTGTGAGGATATACTATCGCAGCAAGTCCAACGAGCAACAAA
>JAPLWC010000052.1 GCA_026396845.1 Candidatus Gottesmanbacteria bacterium | reverse complement strand
ATATAAATTATGCGACTTAAGTAAATTAATTGCCTCCGTCGTACCGGTTTCCGGCAACGGGAGACTTTTTCCGTTAAATACGGACGGGTCCTGTTCGAATGCGTAACGCATGATAAAGTTATTGGATACGATATCGTATCGGAGCCTTCTAAGCGGCAATTCGGCGTCATTAAAGCGGTAGATACTTTTGCTTTCCTGCACCGGAGTGGGATCAAAATTCAATCCAGTTGCAAAATCCTGTGCTTTATTGAGCCCGAGGAGATTCGGCGCTGTTTTGGTCATAAAATAGACGGTTGCAGAGGGAGATGCTTTGGGCACTGTGCCTTCAATGGTCTGTAATTGAAATGTAAGCTTCGCGGACGGGGTCGCCTGCAGCGGAAATACCAGTTCCGGCAGTTTATCGAAGAGGTGATTCGGCGGCGGGGCTTTCGGGGGGAATATGAGTAAAAATACCGTAATGAAAATACTCCAGAAAATACGCATGAGTATATAGGCGATGACAGCTATGATAGCCCAATTAATCGTGCGACGGGCAAAGTATGCAGTTTGAGTAAGTGATGCCATAGCTAGTTCAGTATACGGTTCGGACGTGGTAGAATCAACAGTATGAGTGCTGTACGAACCCGTATTGCTCCGTCTCCCACAGGCCAGGACCTGCACATCGGCAACGCGTATACGGCTCTCATAAACTACGTATTCGCCCGGGCGCATAACGGCCAATTTATCATTCGGGTGGAGGATACGGACCGCACGCGGCTCGTTACGGGCGCGGAAGACCGGATATTGGCCTCCCTCAGGTGGCTCGGGATTCCCTATGCCGAGGGGCCGGATATCGGTGGTCCTTTTGCCCCGTACCGTCAGTCTGAGCGTCTCGATATCTATAAAAAGCACGCGGAAGAACTCGTGGCAAAAAATCACGCGTATTACTGTTTTTGTACGCCGCAGAGACTGGATCAAATGCGTAAAGATTTGGAAGCGAAGCATTTGCCGCCGATGTATGACGGGTTATGCAAAAAAATCGATAGTAAGAAATCAAAAAAACGTGTAGCGGCAGGGGAGAAATACGTTATCCGGATGAATGTTCCGGATGAGGGGACGACGATATTTCACGATGTGATCCGCGGTGATATCTCATTTGCCAACATTCTGATTGACGATCAGGTCATCCTGAAATCCGACGGGTTTCCGACGTATCACTTGGGTGTGGTTGTTGATGACCATATCATGAAGATTACACATATTATCCGCGGAGAAGAGTGGATTTCTTCAACACCGAAACATATTCTTCTCTACAAATTCTTCGGATGGGACGTGCCGCTTATCGCGCATGTATCAGTCCTGCGGAATCCCGACCGCACGAAGTTAAGTAAACGGAAAAATCCGGTGTGGGTATCGGAGTACAAAGCGAAAGGATTTTTGCCCGATGCGATTAAAAATTATCTTGCGACTATGGCATGGAGCTACCCCGGCGGGCAGGATATTTTTTCAGTTGACGAGATGATTTCCAAGTTCCGTCTGGAGGATATTCAGACGACCGCTCCGATTTTTGACACGGAAAAACTGCGCTGGATGAACGGGGAGTATATACGGCACATGAAAAGTGAAAAGTTAAAAAATATAATTTACGAATTTTATAATAAAAAATATCCGGAAAAACAAATTGAGACAGTGCTTCCGTTATTGGTTGAGCGGATGAAAACATTGGCGGAATTTGAGACGCTTGCAGGATTTTTCTTCGTGAGGCCGCCAAAACACGCCGTCCGCTCCGAGCTTCGGACCGCGTTAGAATCAAGTGAGTGGAATCATGATGCAATGGAAAAAACAATAAGAGATGTTGCCGGCGCGAACGCAAAAGAGATATTTATGGAACTCCGCGTCGCCGTCACCGGTAAAACAGTCGGACCGCCATTGTTGGAATCTTTGGAAATTTTAGGGAAAGAAGAAACGCTTACACGTATTCCATCCAGTGCGGGTCGGTGACCACCGTCAGCTCCAGATAGACTTTCTTACTCGTTGCCGTTTCCAGTTCTTTTCGTGCGGCCTGGCTTATTTCTTTTATCATGGCGCCGCCTTTTCCTATAATCATTGCCTTGTACCGGTCAGCGCTCGTTATAATCTTCGCTTTGATATAGACGGTGCCGTTATCCCGTTCGACGACTTCGTCGACTGCTGACGCAAGGGTGTAGGGCACCTCATCGCGCAGGAACAGAAATGCTTTTTCGCGGATGATTTCGGAAATAAATAATTTACTGTCCATGTTGAGGGCCGGCTGGGCGAGTGTGGATCTGTCTACTATTTGTTTTCCCTCAGGGAGAAGATCAAATAGCGTTGTCAATAGAATATTCGTATTTTTATGCGCGAGTGCAGAGAGCATGATGACTGTCGTAAACTCATCTTCCAGAAATTTATACTGCACGATGTGACTTGGAGCGCGGATGTCGGTTTTGTTAATGACCAGAATTTTCGGTCCTTTGAATTTACGTACGATACCCAACGCTTTATTTTCCTCGGTATCACGCTCGCGGGTGTGGTCCACCATATAGACGACCGCGTCTATGCCGCTCACCAGAGATCCTTCCGCACGCGCGTTAATCCGTTTGGAAAGCGTATCGGGAGTTCTTCCGAATATTCCGGGAGTATCGACAAAAATGATCTGCCCGCGGTCGTCCTCGTATACCGCCTGGATATTAAACCGTGTGGTTTGCGGCTTGGGACTGGTTATAGAAACTTTGTGCCCCAAGAGGGTATTCAGGAGTGTGGATTTGCCGACATTCGGACGACCGATAAGCGCGACAACACCGGATTTCATACAGGTATTATACCCTATGTAGTATAATATGGGCGGAGGTGTTTATGAAAAGACAAGGAATACTTATTACCCTAATTCTTATTGTAATTGTTGCAGTGGCTGGAGGATTGATAGTGAGTCGTATGAAACAATCCGGTGTTACTCCGGTATCGACATCGATACCTACACCGACACAAAGTGTGCAGGCCACGGGCACATCCGATGCGGATTTGGAAAAAGATACTCAGGGAATTGATACACAAGTGAAAGCCCTCAACACGGATGCAGCGGGCATCGATCAAAGTTTAAATGACAAGCAGGGAAACCTGTCTGAACAATAAAAAGGAGTTACGTATGATAAAACATAAATATATATTGAGACTTTCCATAAGTAGTATAGTTATCATTTCAGCGCTTGCTATCGGTACGCCGGCCGTTTTTGCCCAGAAGCCGGCAACCAAAGCCGCGGCGACACAGGATGCTGTTATTTCCCGTCTCAAGACCCGCGCGGATGCGGAAATTACCCGACGTATAGATGCACTTACTACGCTTTTGACTAAAATCAACGCGATGAAGAGTCTGACATCGGCCCAAAAAACAACATTCACTGACGGGATACAGAGTCAAATAACGAGTTTGAATACTCTCAAGACCAAGATAGACGCTGATGTTGATATCGCGACGCTGCGCACGGATGTGCAGTCGATTATGAAGGGATACAGGATTTTTGCAGTGTATCTGCCGCAGGTGAATATTATGGCGCATGCCGATCGTATTCTAGTGGTTATTGATGAAATGAATGCAGTTTCTACCAAACTGCAGATGCGTATAGATGAGACCAACGCTGCCGGAAAGAATACATCCGCCATGCAGAATTTGATGACGGATCGCGGAGCGAAACTTACTGACGCATCAACACAGGCAAATAACGCAATTACCACTGTTGTGTCTTTGACTCCCGACGGATTTCCTGGAAATAAAACGACCCTGCAAAGCGCGCAAAAAATGCTTCAGACAGCCCGGCAGGATTTAGTAAAAGCGCTTCAGGATATGCAGCAGATTCGGGAATTATTGCGGAAGGCCGGCATACAGACCAACGCAAAGATAACGCCTGAACCCACAAAAAGCGCCGACTAAATGAAGATAGGGAGGATTCGAATCACAAAGTTTCAGGCTCGTATTTTTTCCTGGTGGGAACTCAATAAGCGAGATTTACCCTGGCGGCACACGCACGACCCGTACAAGATTCTTGTTTCCGAAGTCATGCTCCAGCAGACCCAGGTATCGCGGGTACTCCCTAAGTACGAAGAATTCCTGTACTTTTTCCCTGATGTGTATACCCTTGCGAAGGCCAGTTTAGCGAAGCTACTTAAAGTGTGGAGGGGGATGGGGTATAACCGTCGAGCGTTGTACCTGAAGAAAGCAGCGCAAACAGTCGTTGATACATATAACGGTGAGTTTCCGGAGAATGAGAAAGAACTTGTTACACTGCCGGGTTTGGGAATATATACTGCCCGTGCAATTCTTGTGTTTGCATACAGCCGCGATATTGCGGCAGTCGATACTAACATCCGGCGGATTATTACACATTTCTTTTTCAACGACGTTCCACAGAAAGAAAAGATTATTCAGGAGGTCGCGGACAAGCTGGTTCCTATGGATGAATCCTGGGAATGGCACCAAGCTTTGATGGACTTTGGCGCGGCCCACAATTCACTATTCAGTATTCACAATTCAAAAATTAATAAAAAGAAAATTCCTTTTCAAAAAACCAACAGGTATTATCGCGGGAGATTAATTGATATATTGCGCGAAGGTCCCGTTGATGAACATATTCTTGTAAAAGTTTTTTCGGCGTCTATTATTAACGGGTTGTTGAAAGACGGATTAGTTGAACGGAAAAAGGGAATGCTTCGGCTGCCGGATTAAGAAATTGATACTATTGTATATTTTTTTATTCCGCCAGGGGTGATTACGTCTACTTCATCACCGGCTTTTTTCCCGGTGATTGCGCGGCCTAAAGGGGACTGCTCCGAAATTGTATGTTTGACTGGATCCGATTCATACCCTCCTACGATGTGGTATTCGCATTCGTTTTTCCCGTCTGAAATTTTTACACGGGTCGGTTCAATTATTCTGGCGAGTTTGATGAGCCGTTCCACCCGGCGGATACGGGAGTCCAGGAATGAAAGCTGTTGCCGGGATGCTTTGTAGTAGCCGTTTTCCGATAAATCTCCCATTTCCCGCGATTTTCTTAGGTGCTCGACAGCTTCGGGACGTGCCGCCAAAAACTTCGCCCGGTCTTCCAGTAATTTCTGGTAGCCGGCTTTGGTAAAGGAAATTTTCGGCTCTTTTTTAAGAAGCAATTTTTTCATACAAATTCTGTTTAAGCATTTCTATACTTTTTTCATTATATACAGAGCAGGTAAATACTTGTTTATTTTCTTTGGTAAATAGGTTTGTGACTTTTTTTATTGTACTCGCATCGGCAAGGTCGGTTTTCGTCAGCACGATGTATTCCGGTTTTGTGAGCAGTGCCGGATTAAATTTTTTAAATTCTTCCCTGATTATGTTATATGCAGTCGTTGGGTTATCGATGGTTACATCTATACAGTGCAAGAGTATTTTCGTTTTTTCGATGTGCCGTAGGAAATCAATTCCCAATCCTTTGCCCCGTGACGCCCCTTCGATAAGCCCGGGGATATCGGCAATAGGGTGCGTGCCGAGCATGCCGACGGTGGGATCCAGTGTGGTAAACGGATAGGCGGCAACGGCCGGCCGTGCGTTAGTAAGAACTGTCAAAAGACTGCTCTTGCCGGCATTGGGAAGCCCGATGAGCCCTATTTCTGCAATGAGGCGCAGTTCCAAACGCAGTTCCCGTTCCTGCCCTGGTTCGCCTTTTTCCGCGGTTTTGGGCGTCTGGTTTACGGAACTTTTGAAATTAATGTTTCCTCTCCCGCCGTGTCCGCCCCGGGCGATTAACATCGGTTTGCCAACTTCGGCAATTTCAATCGAGGCGCCAGAAACCACATCGGTCACTTTTGTACCCAAGGGGATGAGTTTGGTGATATTTTCCGCTTTCCTTCCGTTCTTTTGTTTCCGTGCGCCGTCCCCGCCGTTTTTTGCGACGATTGTCTTCTTATACCGGAATTCCCGGAGATCCGTGATATTGGTAGAGCCTACAAAGTAAATATTCCCGCCCATCCCTCCGTTCCCGCCGTCCGGGCCGCCTTTAAAGGGTTTGAGCGTTGCCGCGCCGTTCCCGCCGTTTCCGGCCTTGACTATAAGAGTGATGTTATCAACCAGCACGCCTGTATTGTAGCACGGCTAGAGGCTCTCATCCTTGCTGAGCATTATGGTCTGGAACCATTTGATCCCATAACCAATCTGAGAGAAACCAAAGAAGTCGAAAGACCGATCCAATTTTCTCAAGGGTTAAATGTCGTGGATGTTACCAAGGGCCTGTACTATGTTCTTCAAGTTTTCCTCAGAACAGGACAGTGCGTAAATC
>JAPLWC010000103.1 GCA_026396845.1 Candidatus Gottesmanbacteria bacterium | reverse complement strand
GACGGATATCGGGATCGTGCAGGCCAGAATCGGGGTACCGGTCTTAAGTTCCATCAGCATCTCGGCACTGCGTGGCGTCATCGGATTCCTCATCGGAGGAGCACTCCCGTTCCTCTTCTCGTCCTTCTGTATTAAAGCCGTGGCCAAAGGTGCAAATAAAGTGGTGGAAGAAGTGCGCCGGCAGTTTAAAATCCCCGGTGTCATGACCGGCAAGGTTACTCCGGATTACGCGAGAGTCGTCGGGATAACAACAGGTGTTGCCCAAAACGAACTCATCGGACTCGTGATCCTCTCCGTTGGGCTTCCGCTTCTCATCGGGTTAGTTTTTCAGGTTGAAGCCTTAGGAGGATTTTTGGCAGGAGTCATTCTTAGCGGGCAACTCATGGCGGTATTTATGGCGATTGCCGGCGGAGCACTGGATAACGCCAAAAAATACATCGAGGATGGACACCTGGGCGGCAAGGGATCTTCTGCCCATAAGGCCAGCGTGGAAGGCGATACGGTCGGGGATCCCCTAAAAGATACTGCCGGTCCGGCACTAAACCCAATGATTAAAGTGGTCAATTTAGTCAGCCTTATGGCCGCGCCGGTCATTGTCCAATATCAGGGCAAACCCGGAAGTTATGTCGGCATTTTTGTCCTACTCGTACTTCTTAGCTGGGCTATCTGGAAAAACAAGCAAACCAAAGCGACTCTTCAGGCGTAAATCCCCTCACATCGCGCTTGTCAACGCATGATCAAAACGGTACAATTAGAAGGGTAAAGGCTTGATTTTTTTATGAATATCGGGAAAGTCAACCAATCGGAAATCACGCACGAAATGCAAAAGTCGTACCTCGACTATGCAATGTCCGTTATTGTCGCCCGCGCGCTTCCGGACGTCCGCGACGGCCTCAAACCCGTACACCGCAGAATCCTTTTTGCGATGCATCAGACGGGACTCCATCACACGGCCAAATACAAAAAAAGCGCATCGGTCGTCGGAGAAGTCTTGGGAAAATATCATCCGCACGGGGACGCGCCGGTCTACGAAGCGCTCGTACGGTTGGCACAGGAATTTTCCATGCGGTACCGGCTCGTTGACGGGCAGGGAAACTACGGCTCGATCGACGGCGATCCGCCTGCCGCCATGCGGTACACCGAGTGCCGGCTGGCCCCTATCGCGGACGAAATGCTTTTGGATATAGAAAAGGAAACGGTGAAATTTATTCCGAATTTTGACGGCACGATCAATGAGCCCGTCTATCTTCCGGCCAAACTGCCGAACTTACTCCTTATGGGCAGTGAAGGAATAGCCGTCGGCATGGCCACCAAAATCCCGCCGCATAATCTCACGGAGGTCGCCAGCGCCATCGGCGCCATGATTGATACCGTCAAACTCACGAAGAAAAAGGAAATAGTCGGAGTATCCGAGGTCAAGACCGATACGCAGTTTGCGTTTGATATCACGACCGACGACCTCCTAGAGCACATCCAGGGACCGGATTTTCCGACGGGCGGCGCCATTTATGACATCAATGAAATTAAGCTGGCCTACACCACCGGGCGGGGCAAAATCGTCATGCGGGGGCGTGCGGAAATTGAAGATATCGGGCAGGGTAAGTCGGCCATCGCCATTACGGAGCTTCCGTATCAGGTCAATAAAGCGGTTTTGGTTGCCAGGATCGCGGATCTTGTACACGAGAAAAAGCTGGAGGGTATTTCGGACCTGCGTGATGAATCAGACCGCCGCGGCATCCGCGTGTACATCGAACTCAAACGGGATGCCCGGCCTAAGCAGGTCTTAAATAATTTATATAAATATACGGCTTTGCAAACGACGTTTCCTGTTAACATGGTCGCGCTTGTTGATAACACGCCGCAAACCTGTTCACTGAAGCTCATCCTCGAAGAATATATTAAACACCGTCATGATGTCGTACGCCGCCGGAGCGTATTTGAACTAAAAGAGGCACGCGAGCGCGAACACATATTAGAAGGCTTAAAAATTGCCGTCGACCACATCGATGAAGTCATTGCAATCATTAAAAAGAGCAAGGACGCCGATGAGGCTAAAGGTAAATTGATGACGAAGTTCAATCTGTCCGACATCCAGACGACCGCAATTTTGGACATGCAGCTCCGGCGCCTGGCGGCCCTTGAACGACAGAAAATTGAGGATGAACTGGCAATGGTGCGCGAGACCATCGACTATCTTGAGGATTTGCTCTCCCATCCCACAAAAATCCTCAAAGTCGTCAAGGATGAACTGACGAAGTTAAAAGAAAAATACGGCGACGTCCGCCGCACCCGCGTCTTTAAAAGCAAGGTCGGCGAATTTTCTGAGGAACAACTCATCGCCAACGAGAACGTTTTGATCACCATGAGCGAATCCGGTTATATCAAACGGCTCCCGCGCGGCACGTTTAAAATGCAGGAGCGCGGAGGAAAAGGCGTCATCGGCATGACGACCAAAGAAGAGGACACGATCGATAAAATCCTCACAGCACAGACACACGATAATATGCTCTTTTTCACCGACCGCGGGCGGGTCTATCAAGTACGGGTGTGGGATATCCCTGAAACCAGCCGCCAGGCCAAAGGGCAGGCAGTCGTGAACCTTATCAATATCGAATCCGGTGAAAAGGTTACATCGGTATTAACCTACAGCCTCAAACGGGACGAGCAAAAAGAATCCGGCGTCAAATTTATTCTCATGGCGACCAAACACGGCACGATCAAAAAATCCAGATTAACGGAATACGAAAATATCCGCCGCAGCGGCCTGGTTGCCATTAAATTGGAAAAAGATGATGAATTGACGTGGGTGCGGATTACCAGCGGCAGCGATGATATCCTTCTCGTATCCCATGAAGGCAAGTCAATCCGGTTTAATGAAACGGAGGTCCGGCCGACAGCCCGCGACACGATGGGAGTACGCGGAATACTTTTGAAAGGCTCCGACTTCGTCGTGAGCGTTGACGTCATTAACAATGAAACCAAAAAAGCGGACTTTCTGACGATTATGGAAAAGGGTATCGGCAAGAAAACGGCCATCCGCGATTTTCCCAAACAGAAACGCGGCGGGCAGGGGGTGAAAGTCGCCGAAGTCAAAGATCGGACCGGCAAAGTCGTCGTGTCCCAAATCGTGCCGGCCGATACCGACAGCGTGATTTTGACATCCATGAAGGGCCAGGTCGTCAAATTGCCGATTAACTCCGTCCCGCGTCTGGGCCGTGCCACCTCGGGAGTAATTTTGATGCGCTTTGCCGATAAAAGTGACACCATCGCCGCCGCCACGTGTCTCACGAAATAAGTAAAATGACAAAAGGAATCGAACTTGTAAACGGAGTTTTTCGTCAAGAAGACAGGAAAAACCTACCAGTTTGCGCAAAAAAAACATTTTTTGACTTTAAATCTGAATCCGAAGAGGGTGGGACCTTTCATCTCCATTTATCCATAGTAAAAGATCTTCAATCGGACGAGAGTAAATTTGCATTTGGCGCTTCCAGCAGCGAAAGCGAGATAACATCACTTCTTAGAGAACGCTACAAAATTCCAGATGGTGCTGATCCACGAATCAATGCGTCAACGTTGCTAAAAGATCAACCGGGTATACTTTGTATCGACGGTCACGTTTTCCCTGATCTGAGTGCCTACGATATCGAATAATCATTTCTCAATCCTACCGCAGCGTCTTCTTGTGATAAAATAGAATTATGAAAATCGACGGGAAGGCGATTGCGGAGACAATATTCACGGATCTTACAAAACAGGTTGCCATTCTTAAACAGAAAAATATAACGCCAACGCTGGCGGTTATTTTGGTCGGCGATAACCCGGAGTCACTTTCGTACATCCGTCAAAAACAAAAAGCCACGGAGAAAATCGGCGGCAGATTTATTTTTGAACAGATCCCCAAGGCCTCCCTCTCCAAAGAGGTAACTGCGCGCGTTGAAATGTACAATCGGGATCCGTCCGTTCATGGATTGATCGTGCAGAGACCACTCCCATCCCATTTTGATTTATCGATAAATGAAAGTGTAGATCCAAAAAAAGATGTTGACGGATTTGTAACGAATTCTCCCTTTGATGTACCTATTGTGATGGCGATATTTACTATTTTGAAACATATAGGAATCACTTTAAACAATAAAAAGATTGTCATCGTAGGAAGAGGGGAGACGGCAGGAAAACCTATTGCTGCTGCCCTTGCGAAACGACAATGTGCGACGTCTATAATTTATAGTAAAACATCAAATCCCAACGAAATAATGAAAGATGCAGACGTTATTATCAGTTGTGTCGGAAAACAGGGCGTGGTCACCGGCGACGCGCTGAAGTCCGGCGCCATTCTTATATCGGTAGGCATTTGGCGCGCGGAAGACGGCAAACTGCACGGCGATTACGAGGAAGATGATGTTGCCGATATCGCTTCTTTTTACACGCCTACACCCGGCGGCGTCGGGCCGTTAAACATTGCCTCCCTCATGCAAAACCTCGTCAAAGCGGCACAAAATACACGTTGACGGAAACCATGTGACTCGTGATATACTCATCTCATGAAAACACCTTCGGTAACGAAAACGGATATCCAAGAAATAGTCCAAAAAGAAATTCGTGCATCTGAACAACGCTTGAGTGGAAAGTTAGATACTATGATAAAAGACTTTCACGATACCAAAGAGGAAATGACCCTTCAAATGGGAAAATATGCACAGATAAACGATATAGAAGAACGAGTGGATACACTTGAACATCAAGTTAAAAAGCTGGTTCAACCTGCTTTATGAAACATCTTGCCGGCGCTATTGTACTCTTTTTCATCGCACTATTTGCCTATACCAAACTTGCCGGTCCCATCCCGTTTACGGTAACGAGCGTTACCACGACCAAAACCGACACCTTCAGTGTCACCGGTGAAGGAAAAGTGAGCGTCCCGCCCGATATTGCGATAATCTCAGCCGGCGTTCAGGCACAGGGGAATACAGTGAAAATTGCACAGGATCAGCTGAATAAAAATATAAATGCGGTCTCTGCTGCGGTGAAGGCCGCGGGTGTTGACGCAAAAGATGTCCAAACCGCCGGCTACAACATCAACCCGATGTATGATTACAATGCCGCCACTCCACGCATTACCGGGTATGAGGCATCGAGCAGTCTCACCATCAAAGTGCGTGCTATCGATACGGCCAATACCGTTATCGATGCAGCAACGGCAGCAGGAGCGAATCAGATCGGCGGTATTACATTCGACGTCGATGATAAAACCACGGCACAAAACCAAGCACGCGAAAAAGCCGTTACGGACGCGAAATCCAAAGCTGAAAACGCAGCCCGCATTGCCGGATTTTCTCTCGGGAAGATCATCAACTATTCCGAAGACTTCGGCAACGCT
>JAPLWC010000061.1 GCA_026396845.1 Candidatus Gottesmanbacteria bacterium | reverse complement strand
CGGCAGGAACTGTTCGGTCAGAAGATTATCACTCTTGATGACTATATTGCTAAAATTGAAGCCATCACCAAGAACGATATTGATATACTTTTACCGAGATATATCCGGCAGCAAACCCTGAATTTGGCTGTGGTGTGGAATAAACCAAGGGATGAAAAACTTCTTCGTATATTAAAACTTTAACCCGTCAGGTTGTAGTGAGATTTTTGTGTTGATGAGCTCGGCAAGTTCACGTTGCCGTTTCGTTTCGGGTTGCCCCAACGCAAGAGGAGCGATATCCAGATAGATAGTCGCCCAATCGTATTTTTCATGAAGAACTCGTTCCAGGGCTTCTTGTTGGTTATCTTGAAGAAGAATCGGTTGCAGAAATCTTGCAACCGGGTGAGTAGCTCGAGATAATTTGACCCTGGTGCGAACGGCCTCCCGACACGGCTTTCCGAAAGACGTGTATGCCGCCGCGCTAAACCGTGCATCGGATATTCTTTTTAAGTGAATACAAAAACCTCCGTACGGCAAAGTATATGCAGAAAACGGGCTATGATTGCCAAACAGGTGAGCATTTTCTACTGATTCGTCAAGCGCTTTAAGAATCGTGAGAAGCGGTTTTGTACTGTTTCCTTGTGCAAGGCCCTGAAGTTCTAAGGCATCATCCATATGTTGTTTCGTCATCGGCTGTTCGGAAAAACGATTGATATACGCTCTGAGCAGCAATTCGGGCAAGAACGCTTCGATGCGTTGGACGATGGTTGTAAAGGAGGGAATGGGAGCGTTTTCCCCGATGAGTTGTGTTACCGTTGTCGCAAGATCCGGGTACTGTTCTTTTGATACGTGTATAAGTGTTCGCATAAGTGTTACGTACTGATTCCAGCGATTAAGATTTGGTTTCATATTTAGAAAAATTTCTTTAGGAAGTATTTGCTGTGTTGCCCATATGTGTATTGTTTTTTTCGTTACCCGTGGTGTTGGAGTATTGTCTCCGGCAATATGAGACAGCAGGTATTTTTGGGCTGACACGAAGGTTTTTGGCGGGGCAGTTTCGCGGTGTTGAATCGGTTTTCGCCCTCGTTTTTTAGGTTCATACAACTCGGGGCGCGAATGTACTTTCACTCCTTTTACTTTCGGATGATCAATACGCCATAATCCGGTTTGAAGTATTCTACGGATATTTGATGGGTACTTTACTAGTTGTATGGCCATATCGCAAATGGGTATATTTTTCAGTACAAGCGCCATGACATCCTGTTGTCTTGGCGTGAGTACCTGCATATGACGTTGTAATTCGTCGGGCTGCATCTTTCGGAGGTCAATGCCTTCAAGGGTAACCAACGAAGGCGGCAAACGGGTTTTAGGTTTATACTTTTCCGGATCGGCAAGTTTTTTACGGATATGTGACAGCATCACATAAACAGCACCGGTGCCTGGGGTATTTATAGACTGTGCAACATATGTATTGACCCTCAAGTTGTGTTGTATTGCATAGATATAGCTTTCGACAGCAAGAATCTCCCGCAGGGTTAAATGGGCAAGCTTGTAGATTTCCCGCCGTTTTTCCTCGTCTATGGCCAAAACAGATTTCTCTTCAAAGAGAAATTGTTTCTGCGCCCTGGGAGCATAAGTTTTTTCTTTGCCTTCAAGGGTAACCAATGAAGGCGGCAAACGAGTTTTTGGCTCATACATTTCCGGATGAGCGAGTTTTCTTCGAATTTTTACCAGGGTCGTATTAACAGTCGAGTCCTTTGGCGCATGGATACTTTCGGTAACACGTTTATAAACACCTTTTCCCAGCGGTAGCGCCGCTATGAATGCTTCGATCGTAGTGATCTCTTTGGGGTCCAGGTGTGCTTTGCTATAGATATCACCACGTTCACCTGCGCTCACTGAGAGAATGGATACACCTTGCCAAAGATATGGTTTATATTCACGAGGCTTAGCTGGTTGTTTTTCTTTTTGGATCCTGGGATGATCGATCCGGTGTAATGCGCTGACAACACTTTGTTGTATGCTTTTCGGACGCGCGTTCAGTTGTTGAGCGATCTCCGGTGGCCTCATACCCTGGAGAGCTAGATCAATTATTTCCCGTTGTCGTGACGTGAGCGCTTGCCAATGTTTCTTCCGTTCTTCAGAGGATAACATCTGAAGAACAACACCGCCCGGAGTGACCAGTAGTAACTCCTTGGAATGAAGGGGTACAAACGCTTCAGGGTTTGCTAGTTTTTTGCGGATTAAAGCAAGAGTTGTGCTGACGGTGGTAATACTTTTGGTATGGATCATTTGGGCAACACGTTCACGCACTCCGATCCCCTGGGGCAACGTTGCGATATACGCTTCGATTGTTTCGATCTGCCGAGGAGTCAAATGGGCTTGAGCATAAATGGCATGGCGTTCGCTTTCGTTTTTCGTAAGGATAGATTCACCGTTAAAAAGATATGGGGCGCGATGAGGTTCCCTGGCCAGTTTTTCTTTTTGGGTTTTCGGCGTGTCAATGCTTTTCAATCCGTATTTAATGACAGTTCGGACATTGTCGTCTGATGTTTTTGTTGTAATTGCAATCTCGCGTACTGACATGCCATTCAGCGCATGGCCAAAGATTTCCTGCTGCCTGGGCGTGAGCGCCTTCCAGTGTCGTTCACGTTCTTCAACAGTTATTACCTGGAGGTTAATGCCACCCGGAGTGATGAGCGATACTTCTTTTGGCGGTTTGGGAGCATATACATCCGGGTTTGCTAGCTTCCTGCGGATTTTTGCAAGGAATCGATTGGTAGTTGCCTTATTGGTAGCGAGCATCCCTTCGGCAACACGAGTCTGCACACCAGCACCCCGGGGAAGTTCTACGATATACGCTTCCATAGTTTCTATCTCCAAGAGCGTTAGATGTGCCCGGGTATAAATGATGCGGCGTTCGTCTTCGCTCTTTGTAAGTACGGATTCACCGTTAAATAGATACGGGGCATAACGAGGCACCCCGGTTGGTCTTTCTTTTTTGATTCTCGGATGATCAATGCTATGCAACCCGTATCTAATGACACACTCGACGCTCTGCGGAGTTACTTTCAGTTGTCTTGCGATGTCCGATAAGGGTATGTCTTTGAGGACTAACGAGAAAACTTCCCGTTGTCTCTTTGTGAGTGCTGTCATATGGCGCTCCTTGTCTTCAAGAGGGATGGTTCGAAGATCAATGCCGCTTTGAGTTACTAATGAAACAATACCTGCGTGTCTTGGTTTATGCACTCTGGATTCAGTCCGATTTATTGCCGGGAATATTTCCCGTCCCGGTTTCGGTGGAACTTGTATTTTCTGTTGTTTGGAAACCGGTGCCCAAAGTTCCGCTTCAAGCGTCCGGAATCCTCGGGCGGACAGATTAGGGCAGGGTCCCATTTCAAAAATAGTGACAGGAGCATAGTTGCCTTTCGTTGGTTGAAGGCTGCGCATAAGAATGTGCATCATCTCCTGGTTGTGCCGTTCCGGTTGTAAAAATACCATAGATACGCCTTCAGGGGCTCGTTTGTGGGGAGGGAGAGTTGGCGCGATGAGGATCTCTACATGGTTTTTTTGCCATTGACGGAATCTATACTGCTGTGCTTCATTCATGCCGTTTGGGTCTTTGATGGCTACCACGCGGTCTCTCAATTCGAAGGGCAATAGCTCCCGGAGTTCCTCTTCAAGAGTTTCGGCTTGATCCGCATCGAGAGTTTGTATGAAGCTTTTATGGATCCCTGCCACCGTTGTGCCGGAGGTGATAGTGTGGGCATAGTATATTAAATGAGCAAGTGAGGCATTATATGTACCGTCACTGGCGAGTTTTCCGATGAAGGCATCTGTAACAGATCCATGAGTACCCAGCCATTCCTGAATTTTCGGTCCCAATAGATCCGGAATCAGTGTTCTGTAGAGTACCGGTCGAAGAAGTTTCCGGTCGATTGCTTCGGTAAGCGTGGTTGTAAAGAGAGCCGGTTGGGTGGAACGATCGCGTTCGTCTATGTCGGACTCCAGAATAATGACCGGTTTTTGTGGAACATAGGGTGAGGTAAAATTGAATTGTTTTTTTGAGAGCGGTTCGTCACTGTCAATAACGATGATGTCTATGGCGCGGGAGGTGTCCACTGTAGTTGAAAGGTTTTTCCAGGTTGTTGCGATAACCCGCAGGGCAGGTGGTACGTCGTTATTCCGTACGACTAACACGTGACCCTGGTTTTCCAGGACGCCGGCCGAAGCGCGGACGACGATTTCTCTCACCTGCTCACGAAGTGTGTCGTTCGGCATTTTTATGATAAAAGGACTGTCTCTACGCTCTGTTTCGAGTGCATGGCGCAACCGGGTGACAATCTCAAGGATTGTGTCTCGGTGCGGAGAATCCGCTTGTAGGTTCAATAATTCCTTGTCGAGAGCATGCTGTAACTTTAGATGTATTGGTTCTTGTGGTTGAGGTATTTCCGGTGGGGGAGGTTGTTTCGGATGAACGATTGCTTGAGGAGTTTTTTCTTTCGGATAGGTCAGGAGAAAGATACCAAGCCGTTGTGCACGAAGTTGGTGTATTGCAGAAGAGAGCAGTAGAAAGCGCTTCTCTTTATGATGGTCATCCGGCGGGAGCACGACGCAGGCTTGACCTTCAGGATGCATATCATCCTGGCGCCATTCTATGGAGAATTTGCCGACCGGTAGTATAGAAACTAAGTGTTCATCCGACGGTAGCTCTCCGGCACTGCCTGCTACCAGAAATACAGATTCTCTCAGTCGGAGCGCATTTACGGCAATAGAATAGAAGTGGGTAATAGCGGGCTCCAGATTTCTCTCGGATATTCCGGGAGTAATCATGTCAAAAATCGTGGGATTATCGGCATGTTGTCGATCAAAACCTAGGGTTTTAGCCGCAATAGCTTCCGGAGTGGTCATACAAGCGCATACTATACGCCAGGCACATAGGCCCGTCAAGGCTTCAGCGCCACGATACTTGACAATACAAGATATGACCTGTAAACTCCGGCAGATATATGCAAGAAAAAGAGCGCAAGAGAGTGTTGAGTAGGCATTTTACGTGGTGGCTGTTATCTTTTGGAAAACTACAAGATCAATCCGAAACCTTTAAGATCCCTGATGTAAACGAGGAGACTCGCGTGATGTCAGTGACAGTAAACGGTAAGGAAATACTGCTTACGCTCGCTTCAGAGAGTAATACATTAACATGGATGCCGGGTGGGGATGAAGCGGTCAATTTACGTGAATTGAGTGGTAATGGGTGGACATATTTTGAGGATATCGGACCTCTAAGTTTTCACCGGTATGAAGCATTAATCTCGCCGAATGTGGACGGGGGTAAAGAATTATTCCGGTTTACATTTGGGCGTCATCTGGACAAAGGAGACACGTTTGTAAGTCAAACGATCGAAGCAAAACCTTCAATTTAGCGGGGGTATGAAGGAGAAAGAAGCCTGCGTCTCGTTTTTTCTAAGGCGAGCGCATTCTGTGCCAGAGTAAACATAATTGCTACCCGATCGTAGACTTTTCGCTGAAGTTCTATATCAAAGTCTACTGCCCGAATTCCATCCCGGTTATCGATAGCTTTATATGCCGGTTCATTTTCAGATAATCGACCCAAATTTTTCTGTACGGATCCTACGCGTAGGCCTTGGGTGTCAAACTCGTCATACCAAAGGAGCTCTTTGGTTTGTACGTTCCATTCAGCGGTAGAACGAATGACGGGAAGAAGCTTTATTGTATCTTGAGAAATGCGTACATTAACGATTTTATTTGATAACGTCAGATCCAGAATGCGCTCGTTGGGCAGGTCTAGCTTCGTGTGATGTATATGATTTTTCAGGAGCAATTGTACAAGGTAATTTGCTGACTCTTGCGCGTAGGCTTTTTTGCTATGAGCGTCCAGGCGATCAAGAGTTTCACGAGCTAGTGGTGCGAGCGAATATCTCGATGGAGTAGGCCATTCTGGTCTAAACATATATCGTGAGGCAGTTGGGCGGACGATATCACAATGATTTCATTGTTGTCAAGTTGCTTCCGGTATCATACTATGAATATATGACCGAGAGGACTGTTGTTCTTATCAAACCCGACGGAATTGAAAAGCATATCATCGGCAAAGTGATTGACCGGTTTGAAACAGCAGGGTTGAAAGTGGTCGCGCTGAAAATGGTGCAATTAACTCAGGCCATCCTCGACGTCTGGTATGCCCATCACAAAGACAAGCCGTTTTTCCCGTCACTTAGTGAGCAGATGATGTCTACGCCCGTCGTTGCTTTTATGTTGGAAGGAGATGGTGCGATACAAAAAGCATTTGATATTTGCGGTCCCACAGATCCGGCAGACGCTCCTGCGGGTACAATCCGTAAAGATTTCGGTGTCGACAAACCCCACAACGTCGTTCACCGTTCCGATTCCGCCGAAGCCGCAGCTAAGGAGATCGGGTTGCTGTTTACCCCCGAAGAACTTTATTGAGAGAATACCCCGCGGCTGATGTATTGCTTCATGAGCGACTGATAAGGGATATCCAGCTCATTGGCCTTTTCTTTTACCCGGTTGATAAGATATTCCGGCATACGAATGGAAATAGACCGGCTGGTAGGCTTCAGGTTCGGAAAACTCACCGGTTCAAGATCGGAAGGCTCGTAGTACTCCGACAGATCCAGATTCGCCCAAAAGTCGCGTTCCTCGTCCTCGTTTTTAAATTTCGGTAATTTAAGCGGTTTTTTCATAGAGACACACCTCCTTTTTATTAATATCACGTGCCGAAATAATGCGAACGCACCCCTTTCGTATCGTGAAAGCGACAAACAATAACCGGTGATTTTTTGTCTTTCCCACAATACGAAATCGTTCCTCTTTTCCGGAATGCAGCCGGTCCGTAAATATTTTTCTTTTCTTATCAAAAAACGGCTCTTCCGCCTCCTGATCACTCACTCCATGTTTCTGCTCGTTTTTCTTGCTGTTTCCGCGGTCCCAAAGGAATGCAATCGGTTCCGGCAGGGTCTTCATGTATATACTATATGATACAAGCATGGCCATGTCAAGAGGCGAATTTGCCTAGCCGCGGCCAAGGAAATCGGATTATCCGTGCCAGCCGGGAAGCTTCTCGCGTTGTACATAATATTTCGTAGAGACGAATTGTCCGACGGATATTGACGGATATTTTTTCCACCGAAGAGGGT
>JAPLWC010000069.1 GCA_026396845.1 Candidatus Gottesmanbacteria bacterium | reverse complement strand
GACTGCCGTCCGTAGAACCGTTATCCACCACAATAATTTCCCACGACGCTCCCTCGGACCATTTGTGTATAGAATCCAAACAACTTTTTGTCAGGTCTTTTGTATTGAAATTAACGATTATTATAGAGAGTTCCATATGTCGTTTAATTGTTGCGCAATCATATCCCATGAATATTCTTTTTCTATAAGCGCGCGGGCATTTGTTACAATTTCCTCACGTCTATTTCCATTCCGCAGGTATGCTATAGATTCCAGTACGTCGTCAGCACTTTCCGCAATTAGGAAATGTTTTTTGCCCGTGCCGCTCATCCCCGCGATTCCCAGAGAAGATGTAATTACCGGTAGCCCCGAGGCCATCGCTTCTAAAATCTTATATTTCGTCCCGCCTCCCACCCTGATCGGTGCAAGCATAATGTCTGCCCCGTGGAGTTCAGCCTGAATACTGTCGACCATCCCTACAAAATACTGTCCTTTCGGGGCATTTTTCCCGACGATACGAAGTCGTGCATCAGGATACGCTTTGCGGATTGCCGGCCAGAAGTCACGGATGATATGTTCGGCTGCATCACGGTTTTCCATCCAGCGGAAATTACCGACATACAAAAACGTAACGGCTTTACCCATCGTTTTTTTCGGGCTGAACGCAAACAATTTTGTGTCTACACCGTTTGGTACGACAGAAACATTTGGTTGTTGTATAAACGTTTTGTCGCTTTCGGAAACTGTAATAATCCGGGTTGCCCGTTCCCACACGTGACGCTGCCACGTTTTCATTTTTATAACATCACGCATGAGAAACGGACGCAGGATACCGATTCTAAACGCCTTTACAAATGATTCATACACAGCATGTTCAATATTATGTTCTGCAACTACGATAGGAATTCGATGCTCGCCGGGAATCGACGGCCACACATAGCCCGGCTCAATATGGACAAGATCATACTTGCCTTTGGCGACTTCATCTGAAAGAAGAGCTAGCATTTCACTATTATGATATGTACTCCACAGAAGCGGGTACGAACTCGTTAATGCTTTGAGTATATATTTAGGTTGCAGCCCGCGACCCCGCTGTACCGTTACAACGGAGCTACAAAAAGATAATTCCGGGAGATATTTTTTTTCGCTGTTTTCCCTGATAAAAGAAAATAAATGAATGTCATGATTTTTGCTTAACCGTTTCAGTAAATTATATATGCGGATCTGCCCGCCTGAATGGAGCGGATACGGCAATACGGCGGATACAAAAAGTATTTTCATTTTTTGAGCCCTGCAGAATGCGAGGCAAGCCTGGTTAAATCGATAATTGCAAATTTATCGTTTCGCACAAGCACCGTATATCGGCTAGCAAGATCCTTGGTTTCACCATCTGCATCAGTCGGTGACACCGTCACATAGGCGGTCGCCCCCATGGCAATTTTCTTATCAATATCAAACCCCAACGGCCAACCCTGACGCTGCGTCTGATACAAAAATGTTGTGTCGCCGCTGTACGGCGCTATCACTTTCGCGTCTTTAGGAAGTATGGCGTCGGCACTACGACCTGCCTCAACTATTTCAGGATGGTTAATCCAATAGTATGTCCGTATGGTAAACCATGAAAATCCAACGGCTGCAACAAGACACGCGAGTCCCACAGCAATTCCGGATGCTTTCATGCGGAAAAGTGAGGCTAAGCCTTTAGCGGCGTATATGGCGACTACGGGAATAAGAAGAATCTGGTAGTAATCGTGCTGAATATTGCCGGTGGCAAAAATAATAAGGTACAGAAGCGCGCCGATCCCCAGCCATCGGAAAACCCAGCCCTCTTTTTTATCCGGCCGCAAGGCAAGGCCCAAGCCAAACGGGATAAGACCCCAAAAACCAAGCATAAGATCTCCCAAACGGACGGCAAACAGCCAGTGGAACCATGCACCTTTGAAACGGATGCCGTTCCCGTTGAGTAGCCAGGAGCTTACAGGAATACCTTCCGGAAACTGCAGAATCCATTTACGCCACACCAGCAAAGATACGAATGAAATAATTGCATATACGATAAATCGAAGAAATGATTTTATTGAAATACCGAATTGACGATACACAATATACGGAATCGGAATAAGCAGGAATGCAGCCATGGGTTTGGACAAAAGTGCAATCGCTCCCGCAATGCCGGCGAATATTGTCCACCACAAACTTTTTCCCCGGCCGATGAGCCAGAGGCTCAAAACTGACCAAAACACCATGGAAGGATCCGGCAGTATGGTTCTGCCGTAATAGATACTGTACGGAAGTATGGCAAAAAGAAACGCGGCCAACACTCCGGTAAACGCGTCTATGTATTGGGCTACCAAAAGACCTAAAAATATCGTCGTCCCTACAGATAAAAATATCGTCACCAACCTAAGCCATACTTCAAGCGGAATCTTCGGGAAACTTAATTTCGCTGAGGCCCCGATAACCTGATAGAGCGGAAATTCCACCATCCGCCACCCCTGCGGATTATCTTTGCCGGATTGGATATTCGAAAGGTCATCATACCTCGGATGCAGTGGGTCTATGCCGAACCGCAAAAAATTTCTTGCCACCGCTGCGGTATCAGATTGACGCCAGCTGTGCCAGTCGGCGACCGGATAGGTGATGTGATACAACCGGACCACGAACGCTAACATGCCGATGCCGATAAGAAAAGCTGTGAAATATTTACCGATAAATTTTTCCATATGTTACTTCTCGACTTTCACGAGCCGTTTCAGCTGATAATTTTCAAAAATTAATATTTCCGGTGCAAACCCCTGAGGTACCGGCGTGCTGTATGCGGCTTCCGGCGACGAAACGTTGGTTGTAGTGAAACCCCACGGATTAAAACGAAACACGTGCCACAACGGATCAACAAGCCCCGCCGGGAGAGCGTCTCCCGAGAGGTGGCACTCGCCTTCTGCCAGTCACCGCCAACCCTGACTACTTCTGCCGCATTCCAGATAATAAGACTGAAGGCTATACCGATGACGGCGTATTTCCAAATACGGCGCCCTGCTGATTCCCACACTATCGATGCCCACGAACCGAATCCTACGACGAAGAAGCCACTGGCTGCAATCGCATACCGTTCACTCATATTTCCTAACCCCAAATATGCTAAAAGCGAAACGATGCCGCAGAAAAACCACAGGATTGCAGTCCGGTATACGGATAATACTTTCTTTATTTTGAATAAAACGAAAACCAGTGCGGCAACAATCGCTGATCCCCCAAGTCCTGTTGCCAACCGGTGCAAGCGCAGGTATTCCCGGGCCGTTGTCCAAAACTCAAAAAATCTCGGTCCCAAAAATGTTCCGGCGAAATAACCGACACCGTTGCCCGCTATGTTAAACGGCAATGTCGAAAGTTTATACCCGTAATCTCCGGACGGCGGCACGGCGCCCGCTGAGGTGCGGAGTATCCAATAGAAAGGAATTGCCAAAAGCGGAATATATGTAGTCCAATTTTTCCTGCCGGCAGTAAACCAGGCGGCAACACAAAGAATGACGGGTGCCACAATCATCCCGTCATACGAAAGCATCGCAAGTCCCACGAGAATCAGGGCAAGGGTGAGCGTAAGACTTTTTCGCCATCCGGAATACTGAGCTTGCCGGAGATACGAATAGACACCGGCAAAAAGAAACGCTGCGGATAATAAACTGCTCAATCCGGAAATCCAGAATACATTTTCGTGATGGACTGACAGAACGGCAAACAATATGCCAAATATCAGAGCAATCGTCCGCCTCACTCCCGTAGCTCTCATCAAAAGATATACGAGGTACGCCGCCAGCCCGTATAAAAGGATGGATACGACGTGATACCCTTCCGGTTTCAGCCAGAAAACCGCATACAGAACAAAATACAGAACCTTCGGAATGGGCCGGTAGAAGAATCCTGCGGCGTCAGTAAAATATTTTAGTACATCTCCGTATGACGAGCTGGCAGCCCATTTCAGCCATGTAAAGTCATCCGCGGCAAAATAGTTTGAAACGGAAGAACCAAACAGACCAATTGCTGTCACGAATAAA
>JAPLWC010000088.1 GCA_026396845.1 Candidatus Gottesmanbacteria bacterium | reverse complement strand
AAGGTTGGTCAAGGGCAAAGAAGCAAATGCTTATTGATGGAAAATTAGGCATAAATACTTGCACTGAATTTGCCGTAGCGCTCCTGCGGGATGAGAACCATGTGAGCCTGCCCTGAGCGAGTCTTCAAGCCGAAGGGAATCCGGATGGGGGTACATTAAAACCAGGATGCTAGAAAAATATATAAATTATGATCACGAATATGGAGTTTCATTCGTGATTGATACTTCTTTTGATTCTGTCTTTAAGAGATGCAATCGCGTATCCGGCAAAAATAAAAAGGATCGGGTACACCGGAAGCGAGTAGCGCTCTTCTGCAATTGAGATAGTATGCGCTGCTGACGTATAAAGCAGCAAGGCTATACAGGTCAGCAAAAAAATGCGTTGATGAGGTTGTAAGGGCTTAGTACAAAAGACTATGATTCCGGCAACGGCAAAGACAAGAAGAAGGGTGTTTACCGTGTAGACCGCGACTTCAACAATTCTGGGCTCTTCGGAATAAACAAACAGAAAATGTTTTTCCCATACATACCATGCCTTGTTAAGACGCACCCGGAGAAAATGCCAGGGGTCTTTCATCGCAATATCTATACCCTTTTTCAACGCCACTTTTGCTAAATTAGTTCTATATTCTGCATTGTATGGGAATCGCAGGTCCCACTCCATTTGCCCTATGGGTTCAGGGAATATGCCTGCACGGAGAATGGGGTGCGGGACTCTTCCTTCAAGTGCTTCGCTTGCGACAAGTTGACGTGAAAAACCACCGTCCACCGCTAGCGGAGAAATCCTGTGAAAAAAGAGATAATTTCCTGCGATTGCATAGGAAAAAGGGAGGATGAAAGCGACGACTACCAGAATCCATTGATGCCACTTGATGCCCATTTTTCTCAGAAGAAAAAGTGCAACGACAAACAACCCAACCATGAAAAAGAAATAGGCAGGCCGCATCTCGGGCAGGTACCCCATAAAAAATGCCCCCGATATCAGATAGAGTATTTTTTTTGTTTGAAAAAAACGCTGCCATAAAAGCAAAAAGAGAGCCATGCAAAATACCGCTGATACTTCGGTAAGAAGCACGCCTGCATAAGCGGCAACAAACGGACTGCAAGAGTACAGAATAAACGCAATCACCGCCGGTAATTTTTTACCAAATACATCTTTCGCTGTCCAGTAGACGAATAGTGCGATCAGCGCGTCTAACACGACCTGTATAAGTTTCCACGCAAGGAAGTTGCCGACCCCAAACAACTTATACCATATGGCGACAATCATTGCGTATCCGTATGGGCGTGTCGAATCAGCAAATATACCATTCCGGAGAATTCCTATGGCTATATCATGATATCGTGTTTGATCTGCAATATACGGCTGTGGATTAAAGTATATAAGAATTGCGCGGTAAATTATACCAAACGTAAGAAATAAGGGTGTGATAAATCGTGGGTTACGTATGGTCTGATTCATGTCCTTAAGATCATAATTATACCAAGGATTTTCTCAAATAAGAATATTCAGAAAAAATTGTATAATATGACTAATGATTTTATGAACGATCTTATACATAAATTCCTCGACGGCAGAAAATTAGTCATTCTCATATTGTTGATGATACTTTGTATACAGTTAGCAGTATATTTTTTCCTTTATCAGCGGGCTAATTTGATCACGCCGCCGGGACGTGTCCACGCAATGCAAAATCTGGATGCATTTTATCCCGATGTGATAAGACAATCTAAACTTGGTTCCTGGGGATATGAGTATACACTTACTACACTTCCTACCAAAAAGGTTTATGCATATATGTTTTTCATAGGCGCAGGTAAAATCGCGGCAATTTTCAATATTGATCCTGTAACGATGTACGAAGTGACACGCATAACGGGAGCAATTGCGGTGTTTGCCGCCACCTATTGGCTTATCACCTTATTATTGCCAATCACATTACATATTCCGGCAATTATTTTTACCCTGTTGTTTGAGCCATTCCCTCTTTGGAACAATCTTATGCATACTCCTGTGGGGCAATGGGCATCTCTGTGGATATTTGAACCGCCTGTTGTTGCCAACCGTTTTGGATTTCCTCACCATTTATGGGCAGAGGCTATCGGTTTTTCTTTGATATGTATGATTATTCAGACAGTAAAAAAATTTTCCTGGACAACTCTGATTATCATCGTAATTCTCTCCGTTGCGGGACCTTTATCTAGTCCTACGTTTTTTGCTATTCTTGCTACCTGTCTTTTTCCTTCGTGGCTAGTGTATGCTGCGGCAACAAAAACCCTGAAAAGAAGCTTATTGCCCATTGTATTTGCAATGACTGGAATCGTCTGCGTTTCTCTGTTTACAAAAGCACAATTCTCGTCAGCAGGCCAACCATGGGATACATTCATTACTACGGAAAAATCCTGGTGGGACACCGACTTCGTGATTAAGCCGTTTATTCAATCGTTTAGCCTATATTATTTGTTTGTGATTGTGCTTCTTATCACTGCTCCATTAGGATGGACAAAATGGTCAAACGCAATTCGCCGGACTTTTTTTCTCTCACTCAGTTGGAGTGTGTTACCTGTTATGCTCATCTATCTCTCAGCTTTACCGTGGGTTCCACTCGTAAACGGACGAATTTCATCAGATCTCTCACGCGTACCAATCGGCATACTTGCGACTCTCGCATTCTATTCGGCAGGACGTATAAAATATTTCCGGCGTGCTGCACATATTTTTGTGACATTATTTTTCTTTTTGGCTGTCGCGGCATCAATATTACTGTCAGAATCTTATGTTAACCAAATGATGCAAAGTCAGGACAATGTCTTGTCAAAGGATGATAACGGTTGGACCGTGTATCCGAGTCTTGACTTATGGAACGGCATGATGGCTTTAAAAAACGTACCGGTATGGAGCCACGTCCTGATATATCCACATGTCGGCGACCTGCTGCATGCGTATGTTCCTGTTCGTTCGTATATGGGAAGACGATATGGTGAAACAGACTATATTGCCCGATGGGGATTGTCCTCTCTGTTTTACACAGGCGAAATGTCAAATGAAGATGTTGGGCGATTATTCACTGATAACGACATTTCGTATGTCTTTTTTGGCCCAGAGGAGAAATATGCAAAAAAGACGTTATCATTTTATGATGATATTCTGGAAGTTATATATAAAAATCCAGAAGTACTTATACTACCACACGTCGCAGAACCAGAGTCCGGATCTACAAGGCGAACGATGCAGTGACCAAGCCACGGTCCCTCCTTCCAGTCGTGCAAATATGGCGCGTTGTCATCCAGAACAGACGTACCGGGAAGATTGAGAGGATGATTTTTTAACACTTTTCGAAAATCTGGGATAACTATGCCGAGAGCCACACCATCGTATTGGGTAGCTGGTCGCTCATTTCCTTCGAGATGGCTACGAACCCACTCAACACTTTTCCCTAAGTATTTACTTCCATCTTGCATCCAGATAAGGTGGGGTACGTCAAATGTAATGCCTCCAGCCGTATCAGACCCGCTCGATAGGTCATAATAAGCCTTGATACCAGCTAGGTCAGCTTGGCGTTTCAAGTCTACGCTTGTACCAAGCGTCACGACGGGAATTATCAAATATGCCGGAAGTCCTTCGGGGCGAGGAGCTAAAAGTTTCATAATGGCATCCTTAGTTACCCCTAAGTCTTCGTAAATATCCGCCTGGCGCTCCAATTCGCTGCTAAGCTTTGCAAACGCCTCTTTTCCTTGACCGAGTTCACCTGAAAACATAATGATGAGTTTTATAGCATACGGGAATGCCATCTGTCAATTTTAACTCACGAAACAATTATTAGCTCAAATTGCATAATCTCAAATTCACCAACTTCGAACTATAATTTGGTTGAAAATAGCCTCGTAAACCGGGGGTACCTTATATCTTTGGAGTGCGGGACCAGTTAGTGTTGTATTCACTGATAAGTGAGACAAGATTTTTGACGAAAGGTTGATTTTCCTGCATGGTGTTATAGAGCGTAACGAGAATTTCGTGTTGTCGGATGAGGATTTTTTGCCACCCCTCATAATATTCCTTATCTCCAATCTGATGAGATATCCGGTCCTCTGTGAGTGCGAGTTGTTGATTGAGATCGTTTATTAACTGTTTATATTGGGCAATATCTTCTTTTCGGTATCCTAAATACTGTTCCTCTGTTGCAGGAATTGCAAACAGTTGGACCGCGATATTTACCCAATATTGTTTATAGGCGCCTGTCACGAGAGCTACCCCGGTTTCCTGAAGCTCAGGGTTTAATAGGTTTGCTTTATGACGTGGGCTATTCATAAAACCATTGACGAATGCGCGGGCGGAGAAGTCTCCCATGCCGATATTTTCCGATGCATAACGAAAGGGATACTGTACCATGGGAAGAACGGTGTCAAGTTGGATATGTTCATACGGATCCTGATGAGAAAAATTTTGGTGTCTAAGAATTACATCAGCGCGCATCTTCGCGGCGCGGGTTAACGTTGCGTTTTCCCGAAGCGGGGGAGCACCGGATTTCATGCGTTCATCATTGA
>JAPLWC010000096.1 GCA_026396845.1 Candidatus Gottesmanbacteria bacterium | reverse complement strand
AAGGCACTACCAGAGGAACCGCCCAGACGTGGCCGTCGCCACTACCACCCTGAGGCAGGTCGCCGACGCGCAGGCCGTGGTCGTCGTTGAAGCAACCCACGATCGCAACGCTGAACTCGCCTGTTGGGGTGATCGTACGGGCATAGTCGTAATTAAAATTTTTGTCAAATAACCGTTGTCCTTTCCGATCGAGGTGACCAAATGCCACTTCTGCATAATCGGAAACACCTCCAAGGATAGCAGTCGTCCCGGTAACCTCACCACCAATTTCCTTACCAAAGTCCACTACCATACTAAGCTGCTCATCCAGTGTTTTCCCGTTGCTTTTGGGAAGAAAAAGCCTGTTTGGATTGATGGCTACTTCCGTGCGAAGTGAGGATAAGGTCTCAAAGGATTCTCCTTTGTGCCAGGTAGACCAAAACGGATGACCGGCATCCCGAAGAGAAGCAATGGACTGACCGGTAAGCGGGTAAATTATATAGCCCTTACGCTCAAGAGCCTTGCTTTGCTCGGGAGTAAATGCTGATTCACCCAATGGGATATCTTTTACTCGGGATTTTTCGCCCTCTTTTTGCGGTTCGCGCTCAAAACCTTTGAACATAGTGAGCGGAAGATAGCACTTAGAGGGCTATTTGTCAAAATGGCTATAGGCTGGTGCATTCAATGATAGCCAACTTGAACACATTATTCAACAAATGGAGGCTGTGAGGCGCTGTTATACCACTGATCCTAGGTCCCACTTATTTTCTTGATCTTTTGGGCAGGGCTAATTCTGGATCGTGATAGCGTAATCTCATTAGTAAGTCTTCCTGTCCTCTAAAAAGAATTGTTTCCATTCCGATTTCCCGCGCGGGGGTAAGCATCAATTCCATATCATCAACAAAGAGCACCTCTCTAGGCTCAACATGTAATCTTTGTATTGCTATTTCATAAATCCTGGGGTCTGGTTTGCTAACGCCATATTCTCCCGAACTTATAATTATTTCAAAATACCTATCAAGCTTAAACTTATCTCTTTTAAACGCTAACCATTCTTTTGGAATAGTAGATAAAGCCGCTAAACGGCTGGTATCTTTCAAATCATCAAGAAGGGAAACCATTGTTTCCATTTCTGCCTGATTTCTTCTGTAAAATTCCTTTGCATAAGGGACATTAATCTCCTTGGCTCGAGCGGTAAAGAGATATCTTTTCCAAAATTCATCTTCTGATATTCTCCCTAAAGAAAAATCAGGAAATGAAACGTTGAACGCACTGTCAAGATTATCTAGAGTTACGTTAAAATGTTCGCAGAAATCCTTAGCTTGCTCGGGGGTGTGATACGGAAGATCGTTCGTTAACACAACGTTTCCAAGGTCAAATAATAATACCTTCATCATGTGGAAATTATAGCATAACTTCCTCTTTTGAGGCTAAATGTGCGGAGGAGTATCGTCAGTTTGAACACCTGTACGCACAACTCCATGGGCTGATGCAGGCTTATCCAAACTACAAACTCCTGTTCGCTTAGATATTATATCATCGGTTAGTTCGTACGTGATATGATTAAACTAACATGCGAATAATTCTATTAATCTTAATTGGTTTGGTAATTATATTCTGCACGTTCGTTTCAGTACCAATCTACGTTAGCAATCACTGCAGCGTATTACCGCAGCCTTATGAAAGTAAGTTGGGTTTACCCTGGAAAAGAATGCCTTGTATCTATGACGGGGTAATGTGGGGAAAATCTGTACTGGAATATGGAAGTGATTTGAAATGTTTAATAGACAAACAAGGATTCTGCTTTTTATACGGAAGTTGTACGCCAAATGTTTGTAAACCGATTGAAAAATATCAAACAAATGACACAGTAATTCAACAGTTAATTAAAGACGGGTGTATATCGTATTTTGACGGTTGTAACACATGTAGCGTTGATAACGGTCGTTCAATGTGTACGCTAATGGCATGCAACACAATGAGAGAACCCAGGTGTCTTGAATACAGGAAATAAAGATTTCTCTGTGCGGACGACAGGACTTGAACCTGCATGCCTTTCGGCACAGTCTCCTCAAGGCTGCGCGTATACCAATTCCGCCACGTCCGCGTATGGATATTTTATCATACCTACTGGGGTTATTCTTTCACGCCCGTTTTGAGATAGGAAATTTGTTCATTCTTTATGCCTTCCAACCACGATAAGAGACTTTCACCCGTCCTGCCGCCGGGCCGCAGACGGTAGAGAAAAAAACGGTGCGTCTGATACTGGTCAACCCCTGGGATAGTCGATACCGCACTGGTAAATCCCGCCTCCGCGAGCGCCTGGATTGCCGGCACATCAAACACACCATACGGATAGGCAAACGACACGACCGGCTTACCGGTCAGACGCTCGAGCGTCTTTTTACACTGGTCCACCTCATAGACAAGCTCCTTCTCGTTCATTCCTTTGAGCCATGCGTGATTGACCGTGTGCGCGCCGATTTCCACCAAACCATCGTCTGCAATCTGACGCACCTGCGACGCGTCCATATTGTTCGGATACCCCAAAAAACCGGAAATAATATATGCCGAGGCTTTGACATGATATTTTTTGAGAATCGGATACACGTCCGTGTAAAAATCCCGGTACCCGTCATCAAATGTCAGCACAATCGGTTTATCAGGTAAGGTAATTTTCCCGCTTAAGGCGTCGGCGAGCTCTGCATTGGTCATGAAGGTATACCCGGCGCCAATAAGCGTCTTCACCTCTTCCTCAAATGTATACGGTGCGAGGCTCAAAGACTTCCGGATTGTATCGCCTTTGTCCTTCACATATTCCACATAATGATACATAAGGATCGGCACCCGGATCATTATCGGAAACATGCGTAGTGTAAACGTATCGATGCTATTTGCTCCGAGGACGCCGCCTTCACTCACCCATTGGCGGACATCGGGAGGAACCGTATTTTGTTGCACTTCAATGCGCTCATCGCCCAATAATTTCCGGTACGCTGCATCCCGCTGGCGGCCGGCACCGATCCACACGAATCCCAGGAGGACCATCGCCACGCCGGCCAGTGCAGCCGGTTTCCACGAAATATACAATGAGTTCCGTTTCTTTCTCGCCATGTGCCGAGGGTGGGGCTCGAACCCACACGGCTGATTTTACAGCCACAAGATTTTAAGTCTTGCGTGTATACCAGTTTCACCACCCCGGCATTACTGCCTATTGTACCAAATCTGTTATAATTTAGCTTGGGCCCGGATGGCGAAATTGGTAGACGCGTATGCTTCAGGAGCATATGGGGAAACCCTTGGGAGTTCGAGTCTCCCTCTGGGCACAGCGTTAAACGCAGTGCTAGCGCATTCAACGCACCACCGGGACGTAGTTCAGTTGGCTAGAACGCACGCTTTGGGAGCGTGAGGTCGGCAGTTCGAGTCTGCCCGTCCCGACCAATTATCAGTTTTGTTGTATTTTACGATAGAGTCGAACGGAACGCGGAGCGTTGCGTCAACTTCCTTATTTTTCAACGTGGCGTTCGATAGTAAAATTTTTAGGAGCATTTGCTTTTCGTCCGGCGTTCGCCGTTTGTATATATCTGCCGCTCTATTTGCCAGATCGAGCACGTTCTTGGAAAGTTCGAAAGTGTCCACTTTCCCGTTGGTATAGTCGGCAATTGTTTCCGTAAGTTCGCCTTTTCGTTTCAGATAGTCCGCGCTTTTGCGTCGGTACATCTCCTCATCAATAAGCCCGGCCATTTTGTCATCATAGATTTTATCTATCCATTCGATGAGATGTTGATATTGGCCTTTGAGATCCGCAATCCGCGTTTTTTGAAATCCGTACTCTTCCTCACGCCGGGCAAGAATCCCACGTCGTACCGCTTCTGCTGTTTTTTCTTTCAAACGAAGTGCTTGTAGTATTTCTAAAAACTTTTCTTCAAGTGTTTCCTCTCGCGTGTAAGCGCGTTGACTACACTTCCGGTAATGGGTGCAATGGTAGTAGACAAATCCCTTTTGTGTTTCGGCCGTGATCGCACATCCACACTCGCCACAGTGAAGAAATCCACGGTAGGTAAACATGTGAACGCCCCAATGGAGCGGCCCTTTCCGATGAAGCCACTCGTTGACCCGGTTGAAACGACGGAGCTCAACAAGACATTTGTGGCTCCCTTGATACGTTTGTTTCATCCATGGAATAACCCCGGCGTATATCGGGTTCGTGAGGACGTGATGGACAAACCCCAGAGTTAGCTTTTTGTGCGAGCGCCTCCGAAATCCCATTTTGCTCAACCGCTTCGCAATTGCGGAAAGCGGCAGATGGTCTTCATCACACAGCTCAAAGGCTTTTTTGACGCATGTTGCGTCGGGCTCATCCGGCACAAGTTCGCTGTTTGCTTTTGTATATCCAAATGGGGGATAGCCGCCAGGATACCCACCCTTTGAGAGTTTTCCGAGTTGCCCTTTTTTCACTTTTTGTGAGAGCGCTTGCGAGTAATTTTTTGCTTTCGCGGCGAGAATATCAAAGAGAAAAATGTCATTTGGGGACGTTTCTTTATCAAGCGTGAGTTTTTCCATGACGAAGTGGGCGACGTACCCGTCGTTGTTGACGCGGTCCGCCAGATCAACTTTGTCGGTATCATTTCGTGTAAACCGATCGATTTCTTCAAAAATAATATGCTTGATCTCCGGATGCTGTCCTAAATATACCCACATCTCCTGATAGTACGTCCGATCCCGTTTACTGGCGCTTTCCGCTACCACAAAATCCTTGACGATCTGTAACCCTTTCTTTTGGGCATATTCCAACATATTTTTGGACTGCATAGGAAGCGTGTGGCCGGTTCTCTCCTGATCCTTGGTGCTCACCCGCGCGTACGCTACCGCAAAATTACAATCTGTAGTCATATCAATTTCCTTTCTATCTAAAATGGCCCGCCGAGTGCAACCAGTAAGATCGCTCCCACTGTCTCGACGAGCCATTAAAAAAAGCGATCACTAATACTGGTTGCATAATCAACGTTATACCAACGATTACGAAAAGTAAACAACTTTGTCTCTGTTTACGACTCCGTTAAATCAACTGCGAGATACTCTTCTAAACTTTCCTCTACGAGAGACTTAATAGTCCTTGCTGACTTCGAAGCCCTAACCTTAAGCTCTTTGTGCAACCCGGCATCAATCCGTACTTGTTTTGTTGGTTTTGTGTCGACTTGTCGACTTTCTGCGTTTTTCTGCATACCCCCTCACCCCCTTCTCTCCTCCGGCTCTGCTTCCCGAATTAGGTTGTTGTGTTATCTGGCGTTCTTGAGTCCCCATTGTCTATAGCCGCCCGAAATCTTGTTCGGGCCCAAAGGCTATCTCTTCCCGTTTCTGTTGCTCTTTAAAACATTCGGTATAGCGTCACCATCGTTTTTTGTTTCCATTCGCCTTTATTAAGAGGCTCTGATCTTCTCGATCAAATTGGTCAAGTAAATCAAAGAATTTCGATAACCGTTCAAACGCATCGCTTGCCTCATCACCATTTAACTCAACACCAAAATCTTCCTTGAAAGCGTTCCTAAACCGGTTTACTGTTGAAATAGCAATTTCCATATAGCCGCAGCGGTTCTTCGCCAGCTCAGGCTAACAGAAGAAAAAAATGGGGGGTCTTAATAACGTGTCCAGCTTATCTAACGGGGTGTTTTTTGTTCCACTGATACCTAGCATTTCGGACTTTTTTACCCAAAGTTTTTCGTATTTGTTTTTCTTGTTCCGGCGTCTGAAAAGAACTCACACGGTCAGCTTCTTCATCACTTAATCTTGCGATTGCAATATCGACATCTGTATCCTTTATTACTTCACCAGTTTCCTCGTTTTTTTCTGTTTCTTGCCATCCAGGTTTCATTGCTTCTCGCTCTAAGAGCTCCTCAAAAATATACACGTTTTTACCTCTTCTCGTGTGGCCTTTTACTCGAGCTGGTAAATTATCGAGCAAAGGTTTTACTTGTTCTATCCAAAAATTCTCGAGATCCGGTGAAGCCGTGTTTTCATCTAACGTCAGACACACATTTTCGCCAATGAGTCCGTACTCCTTATTTATCCGATAGCGAACGCTTATGGTGATTCCATGGTTATAAACCAACTCAAAGTTTTCGTTGTTGAAGAGCAGGTAGTATTCTAAAACCCGATCCCATGCAGACGGAAACTTGAGTTCAGCGCCAAAGGCCCGGACTTCCAACTCAAAGGCTGCTTCAAGGCTATTGCCCCGATCTTCTTCCCGAAGCCTTCCTTCTAGGTCAGATGATAAAACCGGCTGCTCGAGTTCCCCGTACGGTATGACAAAAT
>JAPLWC010000024.1 GCA_026396845.1 Candidatus Gottesmanbacteria bacterium | reverse complement strand
CCTTCATACCCGACGAAAAGATTGCCTAAGACCGACGTCACGAGATTCAGATCCACCGGGAAGTACCACAAATGTCCGAACATGGACGTTTCCCGTATGAGCACAACAAACCATGGTGCGATACAGACGGCAGAAACAGCTGAAGCACGAATCATAGGATCTTTTTTCCAGCGTATGCGAGTGGTCACTATATAATGAATTATTTGCGCAAATGGTACGATAAGGAAATAACTGTGGGTATAAAATCCCAGAATGGTCGCAATGGCCCAGATCACCCACCGGCGTTCGGTGTATGCAAAGAGGGAAAGGACGGCAAATAGGATATACCAGCCGTATGTCCTTCCTTCCATGCCGTAATACAAAAGCATCGGATTGAAAAAGAAAAAGAGCGGCAACCACCAGGAGAGCCAGTGTTTACGGAAAAGTTTTTCCGCCCACATAATGACAATACCCGTAGCTGTGGTAAACGCCACCAGTGACAGGCTTCGGAGGGCAATCTCGCTTTGACCGAATATTTTGATCCAGAAGTGCAGGAGGAGGTAATACAAGGGGGGTTCGAAACTGACGTGACTAATGATGAATGAAACCGGTCGCAGTGCCATCAGTACGGAAAAAGCTTCATCCCGCCAGAGGCTCTGGGTGAGGTAGAGAAGCGGAGAATGTTGGATAAGAAATTGAAGCATGCCGTTTTATTATACCTTTTCTGTCACGCGATATTCCAATCGTTTTCCCAAGAGCAGTCTCGTATGGGCATCCAGGCCTGGGAGTGCCGCCAAAAAGAACGATACGATGGGCAATGTCAGCCACTGGATATAAAGAAACGGGAGATGCCATTTTTTAAACTCAGCAGGCCGCGGAGGTTTTGTGCGCCAATCAATGATTATAACGACAAGTAAAAATCCCATGGCAAGCGTGAGGATTCCCGAGGACAACTGTGCGAGGTTGTGCCCCAGAACAGTCCGCCCGAAGGCGGGGTTGATGATGGGAGGGATGGTACTTCCCAGCGTCAGAATAAACCAGTTTGAGGACCAGAATACGTGTTGTTCCAGCAGTAGCAGAAGCCGCCGCAGCCGGTCCCACAGGGGAATTTCGCTATGAATGAATATGTTACGGATGACAAACGGAATATCCGAGATGCCCCAAGCCCACCGTTTTGATTGTTCATACTGATTGACCATCGTGCGCCAGAACCCGTGGGATTCGGCGGCATCAACCAAAATCGGAAGGAAAATACTTCTGGTTGCGACCTTTTCACCGTAGAGGAAGTACACCTTAAAGAATAAATGATAGTCTTCCGGTATGACATCCACAGCCCAGTATCCGGCTTTTATTGCGGTAGTCAGGGCAAGTGAGTAGGTGGAAAAATTTATCAGCCGTTGTTTTTGTTTAAGGAGCGCCAAATTGGAAATACTGTAAATTGTGTTAAGGACTCTGCCAGGGAGGGGAATGCGCCAGATATTGGAATAAAATAAGATAGCTCCCTGATAAAAATGTTTTTCCCTTTCAGGATCCGTGAGGAATGAATGTGATAAATAGGAAAAATATTTCGGGTGCAGGAGCGCATCCGCATCACACGAAGTCACCGTCGCGCTTTGCGGGCTAATGCCCCATTTTTTCATTTCCCTCACAACACGGCGCCCGGCCCATGCCATATTACTGGATTTTCCCGCGACTTCGCCCGTATGGAGGACGTGTCGGGTTACCAGAAAATGACCGAACCGGCTGCCGTATGCGTCTTTAAGAATTTTTCCGGTTGCTTTAGAATCGGGATCTTTCTCCTCCGTAGCCAAAACAACTATAATCCGATCCTTGGGAAAATCCTGCTTCGTCAGATTATCAAATGTCCGTTGGAGTATATGTAGCGGCTCATGATATTCAGGAATAATAATAATGTGGTAGAGCGAATTAAAATTCGGGAGCCGGGCTGCAAGCGTCAGCCAGTTAATTTTTATATGTGCGTTGAGCGTAACAAAAGACTGGAGGGCGTAGAGTGCAAGCGAAAATGATTTATAAAACCAATAGACATCAAACGTGATGATGAGGTATGCAACCATTGCCGGATGCCAAAATGAAAGCCAGAACGGCATGGTAATAAGTACCCATGAGAGTCCGGGAACGAGAATTTCCAACAGCCGCTGTATTTTGTTCGGGTACCGAAAGAAAATTTGGCGCATAATGGCGATCTAAATTGTTATTATACCACGAACGGGTGGGAGCTTACCTGATATCAGGGAAGTCAAATGTGTCGGCCTTCCTGGTTGTGTAATAGAGGGTAAGACCTTTTATCATTCGGGTGATCATAGACCATCCTTCATTCCCGCGCCGTCCCGATGATAACACCCTATTACCGAGGCGGTAGACTACCTTGCCGACGGTTTTCAGCCTCCGGATCATTTCGATATCCTCCGCGGCTTTGAAATCGATAGGGTAGCCGCCAGCCTCAATGCCTTTTTGCCGGATAAATGCCGTATTCTGCCCGGGTGCAATAGGGAGGCCAATGAGCTGTAAAAAGAGCCATATGTACGGTTGGATATAGTTGCTGAATATGACGTATGGCGCCCAGCCGAAGTCCACGAGGTATGGGCCATACGTTGCTACGACTCCGGGGCGGGAAAGCGTTTCTTCGATTTTGGAAAGCCAGTCAGGAGGCACGACCGTGTCAGAATCCGTGAATGCAATGATGTCTCCTGAGGCCGCCTCCAGACCTTTTTGGCGGGCAAACCCGATGCCGCGATGGGCAACGGTGATGACTCGGGCACCAGACCCAAGTGCTATTTGTTTCGTCTGGTCCGTCGAACCGCCGTCGATCACGATGATTTCGTCCGGTTTCCGGGTAAGTTTGTGTAGTGATGCCAATGTGTGGGTGATATATTTTTCTTCGTTATATGCGGGAAGAACGACGGAGATAGTCATAATATTTGTATTATATTCGAAAAAGAGTTTTGGCGTTTACCGTCGTTTGATTTTCTACCTGATGTATATTGATGTTAAGGAGCCGGGCAATTTCTGCAGCGATCAGGGGTATATATTTGGGTTCGTTGCGGGTGCCGCGGTGGGGGACAGGGGTTAAATACGGCGCATCGGTTTCCAGAAGTATCACAGAGAGAGGAATATCGGGGATAATGGCCTGAAGTTGTTTGGAATAGGTGATATTGCCGTCCAATCCGATGAGTAACTTTCGTTCTTTCGCCAAACGAATTTCCTGCAACCCTCCGGAAAAGCAATGGATCACCCCGCCCGGCTGCGTCGGCAGGATATCGAGGACCGCAAAAAAATCCTCAAATGCGTCGCGGCAGTGCATGATGACCGGTAGGTTGTGTTTGAGAGCAAGCTGCAGTTGTTCTTCAAACAGTATTTTTTGATTTTGCTTTTTACCTGCAGCCTCCTCTCCTTTATATTGATGATAATCCAGTCCTATTTCTCCGATGGCGACAATGCTGTCTTTATGCATTTGAATGAGTTGTTCTAAATCTGTGACCTGCGGAGTATGTTGAGCTTCGTAGGGGTGGTAGCCGATACCGGCAAAAACAGTCCTGGGATTTTTTTCTGCAAGTATTACGGATTGTCTGGAAGAAAACGGATCCACACTGGGACTGATAAACTGTTTCACTCCTGCTTTTTTTGCGTTGCCTATCACCATCGCCCGGTCCGGATCATATTCGGAGAACGTGAGATGGCAATGGGTATCGATAAACATACTAGGTAATCCGCGGAAATAGGGGAGCAGCCGCTTTAATTTTTGGTCCTTTGAATTGGCTAATTATTTTTTGGGAAATTGCTGGAAGGAAAGGTTGTAATTGGATTGCGATATATCGTATAGCATCAACTCCAACCTTAATAATCTCTTCGCGTTTTATTCCCTCTAACTTCCATGGTTGTTTTTCGTTTATGTATTGATCCGCAACTTTGATATCGCTCCAAATAAGTTTTAATACTTCGTCAAATTGATAATTTTCAAAAGCTTGTTTGTATAAAGTTGATTTAGCTCCATTTGTTGTATGAATTTCTGAAATAAATTTAATAGAAGAGTTAGGAGGAAAATTAAATCCTTCTGCAAGTTTTGCAACACGCGCGACGAGATTGCCTAGACCATTAGCAAGGTCAGAATTATAAAGCTCCTTAAATCTTCGTTCGGAAAAATCACCGTCGGCTGCAGAAGGGATTTCGCGAAGCAGGTAATAGCGTAGGGGGTCCGCGCCGTATTTTTCAATTAATGCAAACGGGTCGATGACATTGCCTACGGATTTGCTCATTTTTTGGCCGTTGACCGTAAAATATCCGTGGACAAAAATGGATTTCGGGAGTTTGAGTCCCGCGGAAAGCAAAAATGCCGGCCAGTAGATTGCGTGGAAGCGGGTGATGCCCTTGCCGATCACATGGACGTCCGCGGGCCACCATTTTTCATACTGTTTTTCATCCCACCCGAATCCGATGCCGCTCTGATAAATATTCAGCGCATCAAACCATACGTACATGCGCTGCGTATCGTCTCCCGGCACCGGCACGCCCCAGTTTTTTGCGCGTTCGTTACTCCGCGATACACTTATATCGCGGAGCGGCTGTTTGAGAAATGAGAGCATTTCATTTTTGCGGAAATCAGGAATGATTTTGATCGTGTCGTCAGAAATAAGTTTAATAAGTTGATCCCGATATGTGGAGAGCCGGAAAAAATAATTCTCTTCTTTCACCATTTCAAGCTTTTTGCCGGGGTGTTCAAAACATTCTCCGTTTTCGTCGAGTTCATCTTTCGTATAGAACTGTTCGCATCCCGTGCAGTAGAGCCCTTCGTAAGATTTTTTAAAGATGTCTTTTTTGCAGAGTTCCCAGAGTTTTTGCGATGAGACGAAATGGTGTTTCTTGTCGCTTCCTTTTTGCCAGACGTCAAAGCGGCAGTTTAAGGCTTTCGTGAGATCAAAAAAATTTTGTGTGTTGGTGTCTATGAATTCTTTAACCGGCACGCCGGCTAGATCCGCAGCCTGCACGTTTTTGAGTGCGTTTTCGTCGCCGCCTGAAAGAAGCTTGGTTTCCTCGCCCAGAAGCGCATGGTATCGGGTAATCACATCTCCCTGCACAAACTCCAGTGCATGTCCGACGTGCGGAGGCGCGTTGACGTAGGGGATAGCGCAGGTGACGTAGAACTTACTCATGAGCTGATTCTATCTTTTTTGGAAGAGTATCTCAAGGGAAATGAGGCAGGGAATAAGAAGCAGTGGGTACCATAGTTCCCGGAGGCCGAGAAGCCGGAGGGTAAACCAAACGACCACGCCGATAGTCATCAACACTGCACGTCGCACAATTTTGAATAGGAAGAGGGAAGAAAAAAATACTGTCCCTGCGATAATCACAAAAAAGAGGATGAGAAGTGGGATATTTTCCGGCGGAAATGTGTTGACTAACCAGCCTAAAACGCTTAGACCACAAATGCCCAATATTAACCACAAAATATTCCGTTTCGGTCGGTCCATAGAATTAGTATATCAAGTGTGATATCTTGTTTGTCAGATGAATATCGCAATCGTCATCGGAATTGCTGTCGGCCTCGGTATTGTTGTCTGGATCCTCGTTCAGTGGCTCTCATCCATGCAGCGCACCATAGAACATACCAATAAAACGCTCAATGACTCCATGCGCGGGACGACGGAAGCAATGTCGCGGCGGCTTGATGAAGCTGCCAGAGTTATCGGCGCGTTGAATAAGCATGTGGGAGAAATGTCGGAAATGGGACGGGGCATCCGGAGTCTGCAGGAATTTCTCCAGTCGCCCAAACTCCGCGGGAACATCGGCGAGCAGGTTTTGAAGGACATGATCGGGCAAACATTTCCGAAAAATTCGTTTCACCTGCAGTATTCATTTAAATCAGGGGCGAAAGTTGATGCGGTTCTCAAAACCGATGCGGGGCTCTTATGTATCGATTCCAAATTCCCGATGGAAAATTTTACCGTGATACATAAAGGGGAAACGGAAGCCATCCGGAATCAGGCGAAACGGGATTTTATTTCTGACGTAAAAAAGCACGTGACGGATATCAGCAGGAAATATATTTTGCCGGAAGAAGGGACCATGGATTTTGCACTCATGTACATCCCGTCGGAATCCGTCTACTACGAAATCGCAACAATTGAGGAGCTTATGGATTTTGCGCGCAGAAACAGGGTATATCCTGTATCACCCAACACACTCTATGCGCATTTGCAGGTATTACTCCTGAGTTTCCAGGGGAAAGAACTGGAACAGAAATCGCGCGAAGTATTCCGGCTCCTTCGGGCGATACAGAAAGATTATGAAAAAACAGGGGAACAGCTCGGAGTCCTCGGCCGGCACATCGGCAACGCCTATAACACCATGAGCGGCGTCTCCGGCTCGTTTGACGTCCTTGGTCAAAAACTTTCCAAAACGCAACGGTTTACGGGCAAAGAAGAAAAACAATTAGAGGAATAATGAAGAACGTCTTGATTTTACACGGAACGGAAGATAACTCCACCAAAAATTGGTTTCCGTGGTTGAAAAAAGAATTAGAGAAACGTGGATATAAAGTGTGGGTGCCGGATTTACCCCATGCAGAGAAACCAAATATACAACGATATAACGATTACATTTTTTCCAGATGGAAGTTTG
This sequence comes from Candidatus Gottesmanbacteria bacterium, assembly GCA_026396845.1. Taxonomy (GTDB): domain Bacteria; phylum Patescibacteriota; class Microgenomatia; order UBA10105; family UBA927; genus XYB1-FULL-47-11. The sequence goes on along the minus strand of JAPLWC010000024.1, from coordinate 6,446 downwards.
ACAAAAATTCGATTATTATCGGTCATTCTTCAGGGGCAGTAGAAATTTTAGGAATTCTTCAACAATTACCAAATTCAGTATGTGTTCATAAAGCTATACTTGTAGCAGGATTTACTACTGATCTCGATTGGGAGCCGTTGAGTGAACTCATAATTCCGTTTGATTGGCAGAAAATACGAAGTCATGCGAAGAAAATTATTCTTTTCCATTCAGATAATGACCCTTTTGTTCCTCTTTTGCACGGTAAAAAATTAGAGAAGGAATTAGCAGCAGAATTAATTATTATGAAGGGTCAGAAACATTTTAGTTTATCCAGTGCGCCCGGGTATGATAAGTTTCCGGCAGTTCTCGAAAAGATTTTGGAGTAAGTATATAATTGCCCCACATGGCGAAAATTCCCGTTGAAGAGAGACAGTTAAATCCCGAACAGAAAGCGGCGGTGAGATTTAGTGAGGGGCCGCTACTGATAATTGCCGGTGCGGGGACGGGAAAGACAACCGTTGTCACCGAACGGATTAAATATCTAATCACCTCAGGAAAAGCGAAGCCTCAGGAAATTTTAGCGTTGACATTTACGGAAAAAGCAAGCCGTGAGATGGAGACCAGAGTCGATATTGCACTCCCCTACGGTGTCACGCAAATGTGGATTTCCACGTTCCACGCGTTTTGTGATCGGGTGTTGCGGGGGGAAGCCATCAATATCGGCATAGACCCGGGTTATAAGTTGATGACGGAAGCAGAGACAATTTTATTTTTCCGAAAAAATATTTTTACATTCGATTTAAAATATTTCCGTCCGTTGGGGAACCCCTCAAAATTCATTAGCGGCATGATTCAGCACTTTTCGAGACTCAAAGACGAGGATGTGACGCCGCAGGAATACTTTAAATTTAAGCCTACAGAGGATAAGGAAAAATATTTGGAACTTGCAAATGCGTTCCGGACATATGAGGAGTTGAAGGTGAAAGAGGGTGTGGCGGATTATGCGGATCTTATTAGCTGGACACTACGACTATTTAGGACGCGGCCGGCAATACTCAAACGGTATCAGCAGCAGTTTAAATACATTCTCATTGATGAATTTCAGGATACGAATTTCGCACAAAATGAACTTGCAATACTTCTTGCCGGAAAAAAGAAAAATATTACTGTTGTGGGAGATGATGATCAGGCGATTTACCGCTGGCGTGGAGCTGCGATAAGTAACATCATCCAATTCCGAAAAACATTTCCCAAAGCCAAGATTGTGGTTTTGACGAAAAATTACCGGTCGACGAAAGAAATTCTTGACCGGTCCCACGATCTTATAGAGCACAATAACCCCGACAGGCTGGAAGTAGCGGAAAAGATTGATAAGAAACTTGAAAGTATGCGGCGGAAAAACGGGATACCGATCGAAGTGTTGTATGCGGAGCGCGTCGAGCATGAAGCGGATCTTGTAGCAAAACGGATAAAAAAGATTCTTTCCGAGAATTCTGACTATTCCTACGCCGATTTTGCCATCCTCGTCCGGGCAAATAACCACGCCGAACCGTTTGTGCGTGCCCTTGCGCGGGCGGGCATTCCGTATCAGTTTTTGGGCCCCGGACAGCTCTTCCGGCAGCAGGAGGTCAAAGATCTGATCGCGTACCTCAAAGTGCTCTATAACTTTGAAGATAACGTGGCGATGTACCGGGTATTGACGATGGATTGGGTGGGAGTAAGCGCTAGGGACGTTGCGGTACTGCTGAATTTTTCAAGGAAATACGGGATGTCACTTTTTGAAGCATGTGAAAAATCGGACTTGGAACAGGTTAAAAAATTAATTACGATGATTCATCGGCACTTGGGGCTTATCAAAAAAGAAACAGCCGGGCAGATTCTGTATTATTTTTTGGCGGACACAGGACTATTGAAGCAATTGACGTTATACAAAAGCACCAAAGAAGAAAAAATTGCGGAAAATATTGCAAAGTTTTTCAACAAGCTGAAAACCTATGAAACGGAACATGAAGATGCGGGCGTATTTACCGTCGTGGACTGGATAGACCTTTCCATGACACTCGGCGAATCTCCTCTTGCCGCTGACATGGACTGGAGCGAAAACAATGCCGTCAATATTCTGACCGTCCACTCCGCGAAGGGTCTGGAGGTTAACGTAGTGTTTTTGGTGAATCTCGTGAACGCCCGGTTTCCGACGACGGAGCGAAAAGAACAAATTCCGATTCCTGATGCGCTGGTGAAAGAAATACTGCCTATCGGTGATTATCATGAGGAAGAAGAGCGGCGGTTGTTTTATGTCGGTATGACACGGGCACGGGATTTCCTCTTTTTCACTGGCGCGAAGTTTTACGGAGAAGGGAAACGCGAGAAAAAATTATCACCGTTTATCGCGGAAGCGGTTGGTAATGTAGTACGTGTTCCCATTGGAGAACAAAACGTTCAACTTTCTTTCCTTGACTGGAAACCCGCCGACGCTGAAGCTATGGCGGGCAAGAAACCTATCCGTCAACCAATTTCATACCTTTCCTATTCACAGCTCGATACGTTCATGACATGTCCTTTGCAGTACAGATACCGGTATATTCTTCGCATTCCCGTCCCGCCTTCCGCGGCGTTGTCGTTCGGCGACACCATGCACAAAACTATCCGTGCGTTTTATGAATTAGTGAGGGCTGGCGCCCATCCCGCGAAACAGGATTTGCTGCGGCTATTGGATGATCATTGGTCGCGCATCGGATACGGGGATAAAAAATACGAGGAGAAAATGAAGCGACACGGCAGGGAATTGCTTGAGGGATTTTATGTCAAAGGATATGATCCCAAGGTTGTACCGACCGGTTTGGAAGAGCCGTTTAAGCTTAAAATTACCCCGACATTAACTCTCGGCGGAAAAATTGACAGGATTGATACGAGACGCGACGGGACGATGGAAATTATTGATTATAAAACCGGGACGGCGCCAAAGGCGCGGGATCCGAAGAAAGATCTGCAGTTAACCGTCTATGCCATGGCGGGAGGATCGGATAAAGTGATCGTGTCATTTTATTTTTTTGAAGATCAAACGAAAGTATCCGCTACCCGCACGAAGGAGCAGCTGAAAGCAGCCAAAGAAGAAATCGCCCGCAAGGCGGACGAAATTTCCCGAAGTGATTTCCGCGCCACCCCGGGCAAATACTGTGATTTTTGTGAGTTCCGTTTGATCTGTGAGGCGTGGACTTAGCGCTGTAATTTTTTTCCGCTTGACAGGGTAAAAAGCCTTCAGGTACAGTGAATATAGCGCCAGGTATGAAATATAAAACGACCCATGACCCCTTTCACGCAATTCTGAAAATTGTGCTGGGTGTTGTATTTGGTGTTATGCTTCTGGCTATTTCCTATAAAACGGTAACGACGTCAAGAGAAATTCGTTCTAGAGCTGCCGGAATGCAGGATATTACGTATAAATCATGGGAGTTTAATGGTGCAACGACCGAGGGGTGGATTCAAACGAATCTTACGGGGCTCAAAGTAGCCAATGGTCTACTCACTGCTTTCACAACGAACTATAATGCTATATTGTTTAATAAATCCGTAGCAGCCGCCATGCCGGTCGGTAATAAATATCTGAAATTCAGACTTGCCGTCGTCAACCTCCCGCAACCGATGCCAAAACCAATAGCCGCGAGGGCAATCGTCTCTACAATACCTTCGCCGCAACCACAAACGTTTACTATTGGTGTGAGCTATATGATACGGGGAGCACTTCAACAAAAAGTATTGCCCGTGATTGTCGGAACGGCGTTTGGAAATATGTACGAGTACAGTGTGAGATTGCCTGATATCGGCGGCGTAACGATTGATTCCATTCAAATGACATTAAAGCCCATGAGAGTAGGGAGGTCGATTCAATTGGATTGGGTAAGATTAGTGGGCCCACCATCTCCTACGCCGACACCGTCAGGTTGTAATCAAGACTGTAACTATACGGTTCATCCGGCAAGAACCTGCCAGACGGGACTGATCTGTGTTTCCCAATCTCAATTACTCGGGGCAAGCGGTTTATGCCGCAACCCGGATTGTTCAAATGAAACATCTTGTCAATGTCCGAAACCAACCCCTCCGCCGACACCCGTTCAGCGCTGTACGAGCGATAAAGATTGTCCTACGGGATATATTTGCAGCGCTGTCCCACCAGGCGGCTGCCCCATAATTATCGTAAACGGTATCGAGCAACGCAGCGCCTGTGCGAGAGTACCACAATGTTGGGCAGTAAACCCGACTCCAACGCCGACACCTTCGCGATTTAATTAATAGAGTGGATAGTAAAATGGTTTCCCTCCGAAGCCTTCTTTAAACTTCGTAAACCCGAGCCAGTCATGGTGTTCGTTTGCTTTACGTTCATCCCAAACACCGACAAAATCGAATTGGTTCATGCCGTGGCGTTTGGCAACCCTGAGCGCTTCCCAAACGAGAAGTGTCGGGGCGAATAGTTTTTTCCCGTGTTTCGTTGCACCTGCAATCCAGTAATAGGCGGTTTTTTCCCAGAAAACAAGCAATATCCCGCCGATAAGTTTGTGTGAGTCAGAATACGCCAGCAGTACCGTCGCATGATCCGGCGCCATAATGGTCCAGAAGCGGTCCATGCCGAACGTGGTGATAAACCCGAACGGTCCGCCGGATTTGTTTTTGATTTTTATGAGATTTTGTATATCACCGGATTCTTCCACCGTGACGCCATTTTTTATTGCCTTCCGTACGGCTCTCCGTTTTGCATCGGTAAACCGGGGAAAAATTTTGTCTTCCTGTGCTGTTACGTCGATAAAAAGTGTTTTGGTCGGTTGGTAGGATGAGCGGACTACCTTGCAGTGTTTGGTAATACCCGCACACCAACGTTTATATGTCGCGAGGCTTTCTTTCGGATGCGGTTCTATAGCGACTGTTCGGATGCGATGTTGTTTGAGAATTGGTGCAAGTTTTATAAGCGGGGGCAGGGAGTTCCATTGATTAATGCGTGAGTTTCAGAAATTTCCACCGCAGAGTATCAGCGAGTGTATAGAATGAATATAAAAGTGGTTTGACGACGAGGTCAAACGAGCCGGAAAATTCCACTAATCGGGGATTGAACCCCTGTTTGAACCGGTGAAATCCATACCACGGGTCATTCACATCAGGTCCGTCAGCTGACGGAGGTCCCATGGCCCCCCATAGGTCGAAATGTTTCAGGCCCTTTTGTTTTGCCCACTTGGCGATTTCCCAAAGAAGTAGCGTCGGCGCCATAACCTCGCGGTGATTTCTGCTCGAGGACCCGTACGGGTAATAGACCGTGTCGCCCCACACAAACACAATCCAGGCAGAGAGCACTTCACTTTCGTAGGACGCGGTAAACAGATGCGCTATATCTTCTTTGTGCATGATCTCCCACACGGTTTTGTGGTAGTTCTTATTATGTGCATAGAATCCCTGGCGCGATGTGGTTTCTTCCGTGAGGCGAAGATATTCTTTGAATGCCGCAGGCGAGTTGTCTTCCGCGATTTTTACATTATGTTTTTGTGCGACCTTTATGTTATAGCGGGTTTTCGGATGCATGGCAGACAGAAGTTCTTCTTCAGACTTCGTAAGATCAAGAACAAATGTGTATTTTGTGAATAATGGATGATGGGAAGGTCTCAAAATTTGAAATTTGAAATTTGAAATTTGAAATTTATTGATTATATTCGGTTCCAGTTGAATAAAGATAGCGTTTTTTTGTTTACCAAGTGCGAGAAGTTCGTCAATCATTTTTTTTGTGGGCGCGGGGCCTTTTGGGAAGTAGCCGACTGTCCATGGGGTGTATGGGATTTTGTGGAACGTCAACTGCCAGTCGTTGAGTCGTACGACATCAATACCCATGGCTTTGCGAAACTTACCCCACGCGGGAGACTGTAGCGGATGGTTAGTCATAGTGGTATTATACAATTAATGGCGCGAAGAGTTGAGAAACCTATCCCATGGTTACCTATTGATAGTAGACTGGTTGGGTCTTTCTTTGCATTCGGTCATGTCCAGGGGATAGCAAGAATTTTTTTAACAGTGGAAATGATACTTGCGGTGTTAATAGTACTCGGAACCCTCTCCGTAATACTTCTGACGGTGTTATAAAAGCATATCATCTTCGTTGAATCCCCGGGTGCTATTGAGCGATACGTTGTATTCCAGTACGTGCTGCGGCAAATCAGCGACGAACCGCGAAATCATATTTTGGGTTCTCGTGCCGAAAAATAACCGCCGGTTGGCGAATGTCAGATACAATTTTTCCTTTGCTCTCGTAATGCCTACGTAACAAAGCCGTCGCTCTTCCTCAATTTCGTCTTTATCCATGAGACTCCGGGAATGCGGGAAGAGCCCTTCTTCCATACCGATCATAAATACGATCGGGAATTCCAGTCCTTTGGCCGCATGTAACGTCATAAGTGTTACTGCGTCGCGGTTTGCTTCGCGCTTCCGCA
>JAPLWC010000065.1 GCA_026396845.1 Candidatus Gottesmanbacteria bacterium | reverse complement strand
GGACTTCAACAATTATATTTGCGGTAACGCGATGGGGACGTATCTTGCGGCAATTCCCTGCGACCCGGTGTCAAAAGACCACTACGGGTATTTTCGGTCGGGGGGCGGGGGATACAGGATCTGCGCCAAGCTGACTGACAAAACGGATCCTGCCATTGCCGCGGCGGGATGTCCGGGGGCAGAGGGATGCGGTCTCGGGGGACCCCCCTCCGGCGGAGTATATAATTATTGCCTGGCTTCCGGCGTTACGGCATCCGCCATAGGCACGGACGATTATATTCCCGGTGGCGGGGGACCGCCCGCGCCCGTTGGCGGCGGAGGTACGCCCACACCCACGCCGTATATCGGCTATCATGTCGTTTGTACGTCGGGTGGAGCGTGTGTTTGGTTTAGTAATCCAGTAGTCCACGGTTGTCCCGTTTGGGCAAGGTGGGAGTATGACTGTCCCGGATTTATTCATTCTCCAGAAACTCCCTATAGCGGCGCATGCGGTGACAGTGCCAACCGTTGCACCGAATAATGGTGTACAATAGAACTATATGAACAGAAAACAGGGGTTTACGCTCATAGAACTCATGGTTGTTATGGTAATTCTTGCCATACTTATGGCCATCGGGACAGGGGCGTTTACCAGCTCGATGATAAAAGGCCGCGATAACACGCGTAAAGCCAATTTACGGGCCATTACCAGTGCGCTGGAGTTGTATTACAATGACAAAGGGAAATATCCGACAGGGGCAAGCGGAACGTTTTCGAGTTGTTATAGTACTCTCACAGGAACTGTTGTGGGGTCCTGCGGAAAGGACAATCCTGTATTTAGGGATTCCCCCACGACCGGGGCGATGTATATGGCCAAGTTTCCTGTGGACCCCGTGAGTTCACTGAAATATTATTATGTTTCCGCAACGGGATCGCAATTTCAGATCTATGCGCATTTGGAAAATAGCCAGGATCCGGCGATTAATCCGACGATTATTTCGGAATCGATTAATTGCGACAACGCAGCAGGAACCACCCTTTGTAATTACGGAGTGTCTAGTGCAAACATCAATCCATAATGCTATGCTTATGGTATGAAAAGAACAGGCTTTTCTCTCATTGAACTTCTCGTTGTCATCTCGATTATTGCTTCTATCGTGGCTTTAGCCATCCCCAACTATCTCTCGGCCCGCCAGCGGGCGAGTGATGTGAAGAAAAAAGAAGAAATGGCAGCGCTTAAAACTGCACTTCGGATTTATTACAACGATTTTAATAAATATCCATGCGGGGTTCTTGATTGTAGCGGTGTAGGAAACGGTTTCAATATGTTTGGGTGCGGTGTAGACGGAACGACTGCGTGCTCGGCTACCGCGAGTTTTGCCACCGGGGCTGCGGGTGATAATATCTATATGAAGTCGGTTCCGAAAGGATTTTTGGCATCACCGTATACCTATAAGTATTATCAAAAATCGGGCGGCGATGATTTCTGTCTGAGTGCTGTACTTGATAATTTATCTGATCCTGATATTGCCATCAGTATAAGCAGGTGCGCAAGCTCATGCGGTGCCAATTGTAGTGCAGCTGCGCCCGGCCGCTACTGCGTCTGCGCTGATTAAGGGCTCGTCCGGAAATAACTTCATAGGTATTTACGGATACGGCCCTTTATGCAGCATCTTCAAATATAGAGATCATCAAGGTATTACCGGATGCTGCCTAACTACTTCGGACAGCGGACCGACGGCGTGCCGCACATGCCCAAACAGGTAGTATCGGCAAACGTTTTGGGGCAATTCTTCCGCATTTGGTCGCTGTAATCGTTGCATATCCCGTCCGGATCACACGCGTATGTTCCCGGTCCCTGCAGCGAAGTGGGGGCAGACAGGGGTGTTGAGGCAAGCGGAGGTGTTGAGGCAGGCGGAAGTGTTGGGGTAGGCAGGGGTGTTGAGGTAGGTTTAGGTGTCGGTGTGGAGGTTGGGGGTTGCGCGGTTTGGGTGTCGTTCGGAAAATTCGTTTGCGGCAACGCTGTAGTTGTTGCCGCTGTGTTTTGGTTTTGGATAAACGGCACTGTTTTCTTCCCCTGTATGATGCCTATGACCCAGAAAGACAGGGCAACATAGGCGGCAAGACCTAGGATGACCAGGGTGATAATAAGAATTTTTTTTGACATTGACTTCTTTTAGTGTACATGGCCCGAACAAGCTGTCAAGAGATCGCCTTGACACGTTACTTAAATTAGGATAAAATTGTCCTAATTATGGGAACAATATCCGCAACCGAAATCATAAAACTTTTGCACGCCAAGCCGATTCCACTATTCGGCTTAAGTGAGTTGGGGAGTGTTTTGGGCATTGCCAATCGCCAGACCTTATATAAAAAAGTTCAGCGGCTGGAGGCAAGCAAAATTCTAAAAAAACTGATGAAGGGCAAATACCTGTTTTTACTGAAAGACGCCGGCGATTTCACAATTGCCAATTTTTTACGCCAGCCTTCCTATGTTTCCCTGGAGTCGGCTCTGTCGTTTTATTCAATTATCACCGGCTTTCCCTATCAAATCACATCAATAACCATTAAGAAACCCAGCGAGATTGAAGCTGCAGGGAAGAGTTATGCTTACTCGCAGATTTCACCAGACCTTTTTTGGGGCTGGGAGAAAAAAGAAGATTTTTTGATCGCCACGCCTGAAAAAGCCATGCTGGATTATCTTTATTTTGCCAAAAAAGGGTTAAGAACTCTGGATTGGGAAGAGATAGATATGACGAGATTAAACAGAAAATTATTGTCGTCCTGGGCAAGAAAGCTTAAGATAAAGATATGATTACCAAGGACCAAATCCGGGAACTATCTCTGCGTTTCCAAATAGATGCGTTTACTGTTTTTCGAGAGTATCTTCAGCTCGTATTTTTAAGTTATTTATACCAAGAAAAAGAGGCCGGCAGGATATTTTTTAAAGGCGGAACCGCCTTAAGACTGCTTTTTGGTTCGCCCCGGTTTTCCGAGGATCTTGATTTTTCCACTGCTTATTCAGATAAAGAAATAACCGGATTATTGGCAAAGCTGGAGGCAAAAATAGTCAGAGAGCTTCCGGGGCTGAAAATTATTCCTGTTTATTCAGGTACAGAGGGGGTCCGTTTCGGAATTACGTTTACATCGCCGGGTTTTAAGTACCCTCTCACTATCAGGTTGGATTTTCATAAAACCGGCAACATAAAAAATACGCAGGCCTCAACCTTGACAACTCCGTTTCCGGTTATGATTTTCCCGCAGGTTTTTCATCTTACGGGAGATGAGATATTAAAAGAGAAACTTACAGCTTTGCAAACCCGCCGTAAAGGAAGGGATATTTTTGACGTTTGGTTTTTGCTTCCAAAAGGCACAAAATTACCCAAAGTCGGATATAACCGGGATAAAGTTATACAAAGAATAGTGGATTTTCCTGAAAGGGAATTGAATCGGGACCTTGGGAAATTTCTGCCGAAAAACCAAAAAATAATCATTCCTCATTTGAAACAAGAGACGATTAAACTGCTGCAGGCTTCAGAATAAACGTTATTTCAGAAACGGATTTTTTTCGGCGTCATTGCTGTGCTTTTACCTGCTCCAGTTCCGTTTGAAGCTCACGGATTGTCTGTTCCTGCCGGTCAATTCTGCCGGAGAGTTCAGAGAGTTTAGCAGCGACGTCGATGCCGTCAACGATTAGTTTTTTTGTTTCAATGATCCCAGCTCTCACGTTGCCAACCACTACCTCGGCAAACGCCTCGACTTTATCCACCGTAGTCTTGACGAAGGTGGATTCGGTTTTCTCTACAATATAGTTTCCGGTCTGATCCTTGGCAATATTTAAGTCCCCGGTATCGGTTAACGTGAGTTGAGTTATATGTTCCGAAAGTTCGATAAAGACCATGATTTTACCGACTCCGGATTGTGGCAAAGGCGGTCTTGATAATATTGGATCACCCGGGTGAGGAACAGACATGAGTGTTTCAACATTATCCACTCCCGGAGACAGAACGAAAGATCCATCATAGTCTTCCAGCGCCCGTCCTATGACCATACTGTTTTTTGTGGCTTTCATGGCCACACCCGGTACGGATGAAGCCGCCAGCCAGTCGCCGACTTTGATCGGTCCGTTTTCAAGATTTACTTTCACCGGTACCCGGCCCTTAAGAGCAACCGGTTTCGTGTTTAATTCCGGATTAGCTTCTCCGAGAATATCATTGGGAAAAGTTGAAATGGCCCCGATAATGTTAGGATCATATGCCCCGGTTGATTTGATGGTTTTAAACTGTCCTGCCGGATCATACGAAACCAGATCTCCGGCTTCAGTATTTGGCGTTGTACCATAATATTCGGCATAATCAGTCCCGCCATTACAGACTTTTATGGCTTGCCATCCCGTTCCGGTTGAACAAAGATGTTGGGTATTGGTTGAAGCTGGTATATTGGCTGCAATATTTGTCGACGATACAGCAAAATATGGTGTAGTTCCTGATCCAACTTCAAACGGTGTGGTAGGGGCCGCCATTCCGATGCCGACATTGCCGGTGCCCATATTAAAAATGACGTCTGCAGAAACCGAAGGGTTAATGTAGAGGTTACTACCACTAGGACCAAAGCTACCCATGGCTGTTGAAAATATACCTGTTCCCGTCAGTGTAACATTGTCAGTGAACCTGGGGCTTGCAAGAGGAGCTTTTGCGCTTAACAGCGTTGTAATGCTTGATGCGGTGTCGACAGTATTTAATTCTGCTGCCGTGGCAGTAACAGCTCCCAAATTAGTTAATTCCGCGGCAGTAAGTCCGGTAACAGTATCCAATATATTAATTTCTGTTGCGTTGGCAGTAATGCCACCTAAGGCAGTTAATTCTGCTGCAGTAACGCCGGTAACACCATCCAATATATTAAGCTCTGTTCCATTCGCCGTAACGCTGGTACCACCGAGGGTAAACGGCGACGGGATAACAACGGTGCCGGTGAACGTCGGGCTTGCTTGAAAGACAACCTTTGCGGTGCCGGTTGTACCGGTGGCAGCATTAAGATAATTAAGTTGGGTTGCTGTGGTAGTAACAGAATCCAATTTATTCAACTCTGCTGCGCTGGCCGTAACGCTGGTACCACCGAGGGTAAACGGCGACGGGATAACAACGGTGCCGGTAAAGTTGGGAGACGCAATTGTTGCATCCAGTGATGCATGACCCGTCAAAGGACCGGTGAAAAGTGTCGCGTCAACAGTTCCGTTGACCTCCAACGCCGTAGCCGGTGCCGTCGTCCCGATGCCGACCTTGCCGTTACTTAAAATTGTCATTTTTTCAGTTAATGTTTGTCCCACTATATCATTTGTCGTGTAAAAACTTAATCCTGTTCCGTATGAAGTTCCATCTCTTTTGCCAGTTATTTTTGATAAATAATTATTTGTAGTATGAGACTGCATAATTATTCCTGCTTCAGCTCCAATTGCTGTGGAAAGTTGGTGAACCCTAATATATGGGTCTGACGCATCTGCCACTTCCAATTTTTGACCCGGACTCGTCGTCCCGATACCGACGTTGCCGGCGATATAATTATCAGCTGTGCCACTATATATATAATCCATAACTATCTGTTATTGTGCCACCGCCTATGTTTGTCGGTGCGACAGCATAGAAACCGTAGGCATTGCTAATTGTTCCAGATCCTGAATTTATAACATTTCCCGCTACCCCTGCCAGACCCGTTATCGTTCCCGATGCACCTGTTGCCACTGCACGACCCCACAATCCTCGGTTTGTTGCGGTAGTTGCGTTGAAACCTCCTTGGTCATAGGTAAGATTGCCAAAACTGGCAACGGCAGTCTGAGCATTATTGGCGGTGAGTGTGATTGCGTTCGTCGAGTAAATACCCTGGACGGTGGTGGCTGGGTCTGTACTTGTAGCATTAATAGTCAGGGGGTATCCTGGACTCGTTGTCCCGATGCCGACGTTGCCGCCCATTATTTCTAGGTAATTATTCGTATCATCAAATTCAACTAATGGCCCTGCCGCCTGTCCAATAGCTACCCCATTTCCCATCACTATATCCCCGCTCATTGTTCCACCAGTTAAAGCCAGGTCTGATGAAGAGTGTCCTGTTAAAGCACCTACGACTCCTCCTGTGGCGGTGATAACACCGGTTACGCCTAAAGTACCAGACATTGTGTCGCTGGTATTAAGAACATAAACATCTGTTATTTCTGTAGCAGTTAAACAGTCAGTACAAATAAGATCTCCTGTAAAGGATGTGGCGG
>JAPLWC010000036.1 GCA_026396845.1 Candidatus Gottesmanbacteria bacterium | reverse complement strand
TATGGCGTTGTATTTGGTATTGCGCTAGGCGGGATTTTGGTCTTAGCCGGTAGGTAATCTCGGACGATCATAAATGCGAAAATAAGAATAAGAAAACAAAATATAAATACCAACATTATTACAATAAATATATTTGTTTTATTTTTTAACATATACCTCCCGCTAAAAGCTAAAGCCTTTGATCAAGATAATGAAATTTATTTTGCCTTTATAAAGTATAACATTTCGCGAGACAATGTACAACGACTACCACACCGAGAACAACAGGAAAGGAGGAAAAAGTGTGATGATCGGCATATGACGCGACGAAGGTGGATCTTGATAGGGTTGTAGTAACTGCGGCGGGATAATAGCGGCGGGAATCATTTGGTCGGATATATGGCTAGAATACCTGTTCTACCTCTATGCGGTGCCGGCGATGGCTGGCGGACTCAAATACTTGCTTGAAGGATTTTTGCTATAGATTACAACGCTACTTTCGTAAAATGGGTATATAAATCGGATACAGCGTAATAGGTTGGCCTAAAATAGTTGGATAGGCTAAAGTTAAGTCGCGCCTGTATCCGCCTGAAATGTTTATCGGCGTTGTTCCTGAGTATTCAGCAGTAACGCCGCCAACAAAACCATAACCAAAAAATGTAAGATCTTCAATTTTCATATTGTTTGTATGACCAGCCCGTAATTGGTCGGCTCCCAGCACTCCATAGCGATAAAGGACTTGAGATACTGAGCCTTGTTGATCGATTATTTGACTATTGAGCCAAAGTTTGCTGTTCGACAACGCGGTACAGAAAATATAGCCGCGCTCAATATAGGTATTCAATAACGGCAAGTCGATAGATGATGTTTGTGAACCATTGCCGGGAAGAAAAAGCCAGTGAAAGATTATTCCGTTAGCCTGCGGATTGCGGAAATCATAGAAACCGACTGTTGGTGCCGTTATTCCAAGTGCGTTAGATACTTCAAGTATTGCCCTTTCAGGGCGATTGATTATTTGCGCGGGCAGTGAACCGTTGAAAGATGGACAATCGTATAAATGCTGTGAAGCATAATCGCGAGTGTGCCACGCAATTGCCCAACCTGCATTTCCAATCACTAATTTGACCTTATCTGTTCTCCCCGAAAGGGCATATTCGCCTTGAATATAGTCGCTGTTTTCCATTTCAATGCTTGAAAACATAGGGCGAACTTGGTCGAGAGAAATAGTGTTTGTAATTGTTGCATAAGCCGATAATCCAGCTTGCGTTTGAAGGATAAAGCGAATATCAGGTGTTGCTTGGGCAATTGCCTTGGTGGTTGTTGCGCTTGCTAATAGAAGAAACGCGAACGCGACGACTCCGAGCCAGCGCATGATACGCATTTACTCCTCCAATACTTTGGAATGTGGTGACTATATTGACGCGCCCAACGGTATAAGTTTGACGTGGCGGCCAGCACCTTTACTGAAGCCCGGATAATTGTGCTGTCACACCAATCCGGGTTGAACTACTGTCCTGGAACATAACTGCCTGAAGAATATGACTAATATCAGTATACAGTTATTCCGTTCTTTATACAATAAGGAAATAACAAAGGCTGTGAGATAAAAATGGGCGACTGGAAGGACCTCACCCCTAACCCCTCCCCCAAAGATGGGAGAGGGGAATCTGATGGGGGGGCCAAGATGAATATATTGAGAAACCGTGACGATGGTAATGACCGGTCACTAACGAATAGAGCTGCCCCATCTTCTGTGACAGCCCAATCCATTTCTTCTTCATTTTCTTCGTCGATCATCTATCCATGCCACAATAAACATTAACATCACCAATACAACAACAAAGCATGTGCCGAAGTCCATGTCATTCCTCCTTGAATTGAAATTGAAGTTATCGTCTAATAGAGCTATACCCCCATTTGGGACATTATTTATGGATTTCTCCAACGGTTGGAGATTGTTCTTCACTTTCTAGACTACCATATTGGCATATTCCTAGCTATTATTTACAATCCTCCATTATCCACCGGACCAGCTCGCCGATGCGCTTCTTCGGTGTCCAGATGGAAATTGCATTTGCTTATGAGATTATGATGAAATAGGGA
>JAPLWC010000012.1 GCA_026396845.1 Candidatus Gottesmanbacteria bacterium | reverse complement strand
AGTGAAAGTCGGCAGTGAGGAATGGACCATCGTCGAACAAAAAGACATATTAGCAATCGTCAAATAACCCGTCTGGGTAAAGGAGGACAATATGGCAAAACAACTGAAATTTTCTGAAGAAGCACGGCAATCCATGATCCGCGGGGTCAATATTCTCGCCAAGGCCGTGGTCACGACACTCGGTCCCAAAGGCCGCAACGTGGCCATTGATAAAAAGTGGGGAGCACCCAACATCGTTCATGACGGCGTGACGGTTGCCAAGGAAATAGATCTTGAGGATCCGTTTGAAAACATGGGTGCGCAACTGGTGAAGGAAGTGGCCTCAAAAACCAATGACGTGGCCGGAGACGGTACCACGACCTCGACGCTTCTGGCCCAGTCCATCGTGAATGCGGGATTTAAGAACGTGACAGCCGGTGCCAACCCCATGATCCTCAAGATGGGCATGGAAAAGGGCGTGGGTGCCATTGTTGCTGAGATCCGCAAGATGGCAAAAACCGTCAAAGCCGCAGACGTGGCTAAAGTTGCCACGATCAGCGCCCAGGACCCCCAAATCGGGGCCCTTATTGCCGAAGCACTGGATAAAGTCGGCAAAGACGGTGTCGTGACGGTAGAAGAAGGAAAAGGGCTAGAGATGAACATTGATTATAAAGAAGGCATGGAGTTTGATAAAGGATTTGCCAGTGCCTACTTTGTGACCAATGCGGACAAAATGGAAGCGGAAATAGAGGATCCGTATGTCCTTATTACGGACAAAAAGATTTCTGCGATAGCGGACCTTCTGCCGTTTTTGGAGAAACTCATTAAAGTCAGCAAGAATTTAGTGATTATCGCCGACGATATCGAAGGTGAAGCACTGGCGACTCTGGTCGTGAACCGATTATCGGCGGCAAAGGCACAAAAGCTGCGCTGTCCGCGAGGTTAGCACAGATCCGAAGAGAGCTCGATACCACGACCAGCGACTTTGATAAAGAGAAGCTGCAGGAACGGTTGGCCAAACTCTCCGGCGGCGTTGCGGTTATTAACGTCGGGGCAGCAACCGAAGTTGAAATGAAAGACAAGAAAGAGCGCGTCAACGATGCTGTGGCCGCCACAAAGGCCGCGCTTGAAGAAGGCATTGTTGCAGGCGGCGGCGTTGCCTTGCTTCGAGCAAGGCAGGTGTTGCCGAAAATCAAGGATTCCCTGTCAACACAGGATGAGAAAGTCGGTATCGATATCCTGTATCAGGCGCTCGGCGAGCCGATCCGGTGGATTGCCAGAAACGCAGGTGCCGATGACGGGTGGGTTCTCAAGACCGTCGAGGAAAACAAAGCAGCTGACTTCGGATTTGATGCTATGGATATGACATTCAAGTCCATGGTTTCGGCAGGCATCCTGGATCCGGCGAAGGTCACGAGGATTGCCCTGCAGAACGCCGTGTCCGTGGGCATGATGATACTTACAACCGAAGCCCTCATTACCGATCTTCCCGAGAAAAAGGAAGCTGGCGGAGGCGGCATGCCCGGCGGCGGCATGGGCGGCATGGGTGGAATGGATTATTAAGATTATAAACTCAAAATCCCCTCGAAAGAGGGGATTTTTATAGATTATGAAAACTATACCGTTAGAAGATCTTACCCTCGCTAATATATCAAAGACTGATTATACAAATTTTATTGAATCAAAAGGGGTTTTTCCATCAGAATTTAATTTGCTTGAAGAGTTGGTATCTTTATATAAAATATTTTTTCGTTCCTTTGATAAAAAAATACCAAGAGAAAAATAAGCCACGTAAATATCGGTTCAACAATTCATTTTGTTTCTCAAAAAGCACCAAATAAGTTTGAATTTGTATATTGTGACTTGAACGATATAAAGTGGATAAAGCGTAACTTACTTTTTACGATCCACTCATTTTTTGAATTTATGGTTGTCTTTAATAGTCTGTTTGATAAAGAACTGAATGTTAATTTTAAGAATAAATATAATATATTTTTCCAAAAATGGGTTTCATATAGGGATACAAATATTAGCGGAATGTTTGGTACAATGAGGGAGGGGAGATATGAAAGATTTAAAATTAAACAGGTTTGAGACGTGCGATTATGCGATGACTGCGCAGGACGGCAAGTTGTCGATTATCGGTGTCTTCGACAGGATATTTGTTCGGAGTCTTCCGGTAAACCATCCGAGCATGTGTTTTGTCGTCGTTGCAAAAGGGGAGCCCGGAACGGATCATAAACTGAAATTAGTCACGACTGCCCCTTCAGGAAAGAAAATTAACGACATTCCGATAAATATAAAAACAAACAACGAGGGGCATTTTAATGTGATTGCGACACTCAACAATCTGCCGATTACCGAGCAGGGAGTGTTGACCATCGACTGTTTTGACGGCGACAAGAAAATAGGAACAAAGGAAGTCGTTATCTCCATGGCTCCGGTACTTCAGGGAAGTAAAGTCAAAAATTAGGTACGTTTCCGTAGCTGTGCAGTATCACTATATTAGTGTATTAATATATTAACACGTTAATATGATAGAAGAGATTGTGTAGATTTGCAGGAGGATACGCGGTATATCGTGAGACAAGCGTTTGGAGCGTATAAATACTCCAGTCTTTGAACCCAGCCCTTTTTGTGGTATTATCGAAGGCGTCCGGTATGCGACAGGCTACGGAGAAGGTGATTCTACGGCACACACAAAACATCCATTAGACATTCATATAGTTCGCGCAACGAAGAAAGATATCCCGACCATGTGGGCATGGGGAGAGAACCATTGGGAGCTTTGGAACAGCAAATCCTGCAAATGGTACAGCCGCGCATCGCTTCGGCGTTGGCTTGCCGATCCCCAACATGATGTCTTGTTGGTCGCTAAGGCAGGAGATAGGCTAATCGGCATGTGTGTGGCCCATACGATCCGGGATTTTGCTTACTGCACTGGTCTGTTTATCGAAAAAGACTACCGTGGTAATGGAGTTGCAACGAAATTAGTGGGTCAGATGATGGAAGAACTCCGGAAAAAAGGAGTGAAAGAGATCACATTGTCCGCCAATGCAAAAAATAACTGCGCCATCTCATTATTTGAATCGTTTGGATTCAAAAAAGGATACCCCACTATCCCGTTATACGTTCGGCTATAGCATAACTCTGTGAGTTGGAAGAAGCTTATTGGTTGCCCAAAATTGCACCGGTGTGCTATGATCGTAAGGCAATGAAGCGTAAAATCGTGTTTATCCTTGTCTTGGTCGGGCTTGTTGGCGCGGTTGCCTTGGTTGTTAAACTTCTCACCAACCGGGGTCCGAAACAGGGAGAACTCCGCGTAAACAGCAATCCGGGAGCCGCCATCTTCTTAGACAATAAAAATATCGGCCGTACCCCGTTTCCGTCTGAAAAAATCAATGCCGGCAGCTATACCATCAAACTCGTTCCCGATTCCGCAACAACCCAATTTGCTTCGTGGGAGGGACAAATAGTGATCGGTCAGGGGCTACTCACCTACGTAAACGCAGATTTAACTGAGTCGGAGCTATCAAGCGCCGTTGACGTATTATGGCTTGAAAAAATATCCAGTAAGCAATCCGAGTTGTCCGTGACGACAAATCCGGATGGCGCAAGTGTTTTGGTTGACGATGTAACGCGCGGCGTGACGCCGATTTCCATTTCCAACATTACACCGGCTGATCACACGGTAACGGTAACCAGTGTCGGGTTTCTCACCCGGACGCTTAAGATACGCACCACGCCGGGATACAGGCTTATCGCAACGATGAAGTTGGGACTTTCCTCCGGTGAGCAGATTCCGGAGGCCAGCCCGACTCCGACATTGGCACCGTCCGGCAAAGTGACCCCGACTCCCAAAACAGCGACATCTTCTGCGCAAATAAATCCGGAGAAACCGTATCTGGTCGTCAAAGATACGCCGACCGGATTTTTGCGGGTACGTATGGAACCGGGAACCAACGCAACGGAATCAGCACGGGTTAATCCGGGAGACAAGTTTACTATTTTAGATACACAAATAGTAAGCGCTACAAATTGGTACCAAATCCGTTACGACGCAACCAATACCGGCTGGGTGTCGGGGACGTATGTAGATAAAGTGGAATAATTACCCCCCTATCCCGTACACCACGGCGAAGATGGAAAGGATCCATAGAATGACGGTTGTCAGAAGCGGCAGATCGGACATAAGTATTTTCTCCGGCGACTCTCCCTTTCCTTCATAAATGAGCTGCATATATCGCATAATGCCGAAGAGAACAAAGGGTACGGAGATCATGAGCCACTTCCTGCCGGAAATATCAAGGGTAAAGTCATTATAGTTTTTGAAGAAAATACCCTGGTTTGCCGGCCGCTCCAGAAACGTGTAGAACGCGTACGTAATAAACGTGCTGTTGGCAAACATCGCGGTATACGTGTCCAGAAGTTTTTCCGAGTAGTGAGACAGCGTCTCGCGGGTGTCACGGGGTACGACGCCGTCGTATTTTTGCAACAACGTGAGTTCCGCCCGCCGTTTTCCGATAGCCAAAAAGAGGGCCAGCGACAATGCGGCAAGCGCCAGCCATATCGATATGTGATAGCCGGTCGCTGCCTCTCCAGCATAGACGCGAAGAAAATATGCGGTGGTAATCGTCAGGATATCGACGACGCTGATGCGTTTGAGGAATAGGGTATAAGAATACTGTACGAGTGCAAATGCGATGGATATGATAAAAAATGAATTAGAAACCGTATGGCTAATCATCAGTCCTGCGACACCGAAAATAACAGAAACACAAGCTGCAATCGGGATGGGGAGTTTGCCGCTTGCGATCGGACGGAATTTTTTGAACGGATGTTTGCGGTCGTGCGGCGCGTCCAATATGTCATTAAATATATAGTTGGAAGAGGATAATAAACAGAACGCGATAAAAGCGATTATGGTTGAGTTGAACGCGCGTGTTTCAAAAAAATGTCCGGTAAACAGAATCGTCGTAAAAAGCGCGAGGTTTTTTACCCATTGTCTGGGTCTTGCGGCTCGGAAAATTGCGTAAAGAATTGTACCCATATCAGGAATGCTCCTATCCCGGCAGCAAGCAACAGTAGTGCAAACACTTTTTGTTGGCTTGTGACCGTGAGTGCAATCACCCCAAGTATAGCCGACACCCCACAGTAAAACAAGGCGATTCGGCGTTTTCCCCACCCGATATTCAGGAGCTGGTGATGGAGG
Source organism: Candidatus Gottesmanbacteria bacterium (assembly GCA_026396845.1). Classification (GTDB taxonomy): domain Bacteria; phylum Patescibacteriota; class Microgenomatia; order UBA10105; family UBA927; genus XYB1-FULL-47-11. The sequence goes on along the minus strand of JAPLWC010000012.1, from coordinate 1,854 downwards.
TGTCCGCGGTCAGCTGAGACCGGAGATTTTTTCGTGCCGATACGGCGAAGGAGGGTGTACGCGGCATCAATCGTCGGCACGCCGAGGACCAGCAGCGCCGTTCCTAATTTACCGTAGGAAAGAATGCCCAACAGCGCCAGTAAAAACCCGGCAAGCGTTTTTCCGCCGTACCCCGGCATAATTTTTTGGGGATAAAAGTTCCACGGAATAAATCCGGCAAATGTTCCGGTTACGATAAATGCCAGGACGGTAATGGCTTCCTGGCTGGGGTCTTTCATGGTAAACCGCAGGGATAATAATCCCAGAGTGAGGGCGGCAATAGCAACAAATCCGGGCATTTGTCCATCGACTCCTGCAGACCAGCCGACGATATTCATGGTCCATAAAATCCAGATGAACGCTAACAGGTCCGACCAAACCAGAATCGAATGCGTGCCGAAAAATGAAAACGTCACACGTAAGGTGTCTAAATGGATGATTCCGCCGGTTAATGGATTGGTGATATACGGGATGCCGGCTCCTGCTCCCACCATAATAAGAGCGGCGATGGCATTGGTGGTTAATCGGATATATGGATTGACGTCTTGGTAATCATCTAAGAGTCCTACAATAACCAACAGTATTGACGCAATCAGCATGCCGGTATAAAGCTTTGTCATCGGGATGTAGAGGAATACCGCGACGACCAGTCCGATGAGAATTGCCAGTCCTCCGGCGCGCGGGATGATTCCTTTGTGGGTGTGGGCCGGATGATACCGTGTTTTGGGATTATCCACGAGTCGAAGTGAACGTGCCAGCCCAGTGACGAACGGGGTTACAAAAAGCGTAGTCAGCATTGCAATAACAAACGGCATGATGATGTTCATGGTGTTTAGGTTACAAGAAACAAAATTTTAATAAGCGTTATGAATGAAAGAAGACTAACAATAAGTGATGATAAAAACAGCATCTGCGTGAATATTAGGTATTCCGCAGTTACGTAAATACCTATAAGGAGGTCTATCCCATACCACACGATGCTTGATGCCGGCAGGAGAAGTAACCAATACGGGGAAGCCAGCCGGTCTTCCCCCCAGGGGCGTGAGAACCATATTGGGACTCCTGGAGGGAGTACCGGAAAGCGCCATACCAGGAGCCCGACGGAAAGAATAAAAAGAGCGATGACAAATTTATGTACAACCCCGATAAACCAGTTCTTTTTTATAACGTTCCACGTGGCGGTTACCCGACGGGTTTCGGGGGGTATGTGAGGAAATATGTTCATAGCGTTGTCCGGAAGACAACATCAAATGTTGCGTTGGTGTGCACCATAAATGCACGGATCGGATAGGGAGGATAGTCGGTAGCCATTTGTGACGGCGACACGAGCGGACCCCCGACGTACCACGGAAACGGATTACGATCTGGATTGTAAAGATATACCTCTGCCCGATCAGTGCTGTAATAGATCGTTTCAAAAAAAATAAGTGGGTTATCCGCTATGACCACGTCCGTCGGGGATTTGATCATGTTGATTTGAGTGAGTGTAGCGCGGATATCCAATTTCGCGTGTTTGTCCGGATACCAGATATTAAATCCTAAGATAAAAAGTAACCAGAGGACCCCTGCAATTTTTTGTATGTTGGTATTTTGTATTGCCTGGATTCCCAGGGCAATAATGAAAACCTCCGCAATGGAGACGGGGATGACATACCGGTTCACGTAGAGCGGTTTAATGAAGGAAATGCCGATGACAACAAGAAGCGGAAAAAATATCTGAGCCGCAAATACGCGCGCGCTTTGACGGGTTTTGTGCGATCGCAGAGCCAATACCACGAACAAAAGAATGGGGATGGACAGCACCTTCGTAAATGT
>JAPLWC010000074.1 GCA_026396845.1 Candidatus Gottesmanbacteria bacterium | reverse complement strand
TTTTATTTAATTTAAAATTTGAAATTAAAAATTGATTAAAAATTAATAATTGAAAATTATAAAATTATGAACATTTTAATTCCGGATAGCTGGCTCAGAGAATTTCTTAAAACGAAGGCGATGCCGAAAGAAATTCAGCGGTGTCTTTCGCTTTGCGGGCCATCTGTCGAACGCGTCAGGAAAGCGGGCGACGATTTTATCTACGATGTGGAGATCACCACCAACCGGCCGGACGCAATGTCTGTCGCCGGTGTTGCGCGCGAAGCAGCAGCGATTTTGCCCCGTTTCGGAATTGCTGCCAAACTTGTGTCAGATCCGTACACGGCATCCACTGCACCATTTATCAGCGCGCACAAAAAAGAAGGCGCAAAAAGACTCACCATAAAAACTGATGCACGTTTGAATCCCCGTTGGACATCAATGGTCCTGACGGGCGTACGCGTAGCCCCCTCACCCGCATGGCTCAGACAAAAATTGGAGACAACGGGGGTGAGAAGCATCAATAACGTCATCGATATCACAAATTATCTGATGCATGCCTACGGCCAGCCTGCCCACGCATTTGACTATGACGAAATTGAGGGTGCAAAAATGATGCTTCGTGCAAGTAAAAAGGGAGAGAAAATCGTCACACTGGACGGGAAAACCCACATACTACCAGGCGACGATATCATTATAGAAGACGGAGCAGGTAGGATTATCGACCTCTGCGGCATTATGGGCGGCCAAAACTCCAGCATTAAACCGACGACGACCACGGTCGTCTTGTTTACTCAAACATACAATCCAATGAATATCCGGAAAACGTCCATGGCAATCCCTGCCAGAAGCGAAGCATCGTCGCTGTTTGAAAAAGGACTGGACAGCGAACTTACGCTACCTGCCCTTATCCGCGGCATCGAACTGATGGAAAAACTTACCGGTGCACGCATTGCCAGTAAACTGTATGACATCTATCCCAAACCATACAAACCGTATTCCGTTACCGTAACGAAAGAAAAAACTTACCGTTATATCGGCACTATGCTTACTGATTCGGAAATCAAAAAAATGCTTGTACCGCTCGGATTTACTCCGTCGATTACTAAAAAGGACATCACTGTCACCGTGCCAAGTTACCGCACTGATGTAGCACTCGACGTAGATGTCATCGAAGAAATCGCCCGCATCTGGGGGTATCACAATATCCCGACGAAATTGCCGGAAGGTGAGCCCCCGGTGGTCATTTCTGATCCGCAACTTCTATGGGAACAGGAAATTAAAGTCCGCCTTCGCGATTGGGGTTTTAGCGAACTCTATACATACTCCATGATTTCCGAAAAACTCATGGGAGTATTCGGTCTCGATACAAAAAAAGCGTATAAAATTTCCAACCCGCTTTCCGAAGAATGGCTGTATATGCGCCCCACATTGTGGCCAAGCGTATTAACGAGTATCGAACAGAATCTGCATGCCCAAACTGACCTGCAGGTATTCGAATTAAGCATGCGTTACGTGTGGCAGGCAGGTGATTTGCCGAAAGAACGACCAGTACTTTTGGTCGCGTGGACCGGCCGAAGGTTCCGCGAAGCAAAGGGGCTGGCGCAGGCGATATTTGCGCTATTCGGATTATCGTACCATCCTATTTCCAAATATCCGCCGATCGTTGAGGATTTATCATTTATCGTTACTGCGGGTTTTCAGGTTGGCCCGCTTATCGACGTCCTGTCGCGAGTTCATAAACATATCGAGTCTATCAAATTCCTGGACGCATATGAAAACAAGCGGACATTCCGCGTCACGTATAATGACCCGACAAAAAATCTTACCGGCATGGATGTGGCACCCATCCGCCAAAAACTCATCGAGTACGCAGGAGAAAAATTCGGGGCTTCGGTCGTCACCGCTTAGGGCGTCGGGGTCACTCCGGTGGTCGGGGTCGGGGTAGATGCTGCGTAATCCTGATTAATTCCCACATGCAAATCAGTACTCACGTGGTTTCCTTTATTGTCCGCCACGTCTAAATGAATAATGTGAGAGCCGTTGGCAACGGTGAGAGTTACGTTCACGTTTTTATCATGCACGGTTTTGACGATGGATCCGTCGAGGGCAATTTCTACACGGTCCAAATCATTCAGTGTCGCAACCGTTACATCCACCGTAACGGAATTACTGTCTACCCGCGTCATGTCTTTGGGGCTCTGTACATTCATGCCGATTTGGTCCGTCCCCTGGTAGGTATCGGTCGGCGGATGGAATTTCGAATCTCCCTGACCGGCGACCCATGCGTCAATGGCTTCCTGCCAGCGGTTATGTCCGTCCGTGGAAACCGGATCCTGTTCCGCAAATACGACATATTGTTTCAGGTCGTACTGTCCGTTACCGATTTCCACTGCATTTGCCAATTTATTGTTGTCATGCCGCGACACTTTAACATTTTTATAAATATACCCCGGTCCGGTCGGTTCGGTCCCTTTAATAAAGCGTTCTTTTCGGGTCGCCGCGGACGAGACCGGCGTTCCGCCGCCGTACGCATCAATGTCCATTTCGATAATATTACCGGGCCTGACGAACGGTTCGTTGGTTTTGCCGCTCAGCGCTGTCCGCATAATGCGGTTCCAGATGGGAGCCGCGCCGGTGACGCCGGAGGCCAGCGCCTGGTTCATCGGCGAATTATCGTTATTGCCAACCCACGCGCCTACGGCGACCGACGGCGTGTATCCGACAGTCCAATTATCGCGTTTATCATCCGTCGTACCGGTTTTTACGGCTACACTAAAACCCGGGATCGTTAAATATGAATTGGGTCCAAACGTGTCTTTGCGCGCATCATTGTCGGACAAAATGTCGGAAATCATATACGAGACATCCGCACTGATGACCCGCTGGGGGGAAGGTGGGGTGTATTGGTAAATCACTTTGCCGTTCCTATCTTCTACCTTCAAAATCGACACCGGTGCGGCCCGCATACCTGCAGTCGCGAACACGCCGTATGCGCTCGTAAGATCCAACAGTGTGACTTCGCCGCCGCCCAGGGTCATGGATAACCCCAACCGTCTGAGATTATCATTGGTCGGCGCAAGCGAAGAAATACCCATGTCGTTGGCAGTCGTGAGAACATCTTTTACACCCACCAACGCGCTCACTTTTACGGCAATTGTATTTATGGAATTGCCCAAGGCATAGCGCAGCTGTATGGGACCGCGGAATTTGCCGTCATAATTTTTGGGGTTATATTCGGGTTTGACAGGATCGCCCGAAGGATATTTGGTACTCACATCCATGAGGAGTGTCGCCGCCGTATAGCCTTTTTTGAATGCCGTCGCGTAGGTAAAGGGCTTGATAGAAGAACCCGGCTGACGCAACCCCTGTGTGACCACATTGTACTTGTAGCCGCTTGAGTCCGTCGCCGAATAATCTTTACTCCCTACCATAGCAAGAATTTCACCGGTCTTGGGGTCTATAACCACCGCAGCGCCGTTTGACACTTTTAAGTATTTTACTTTATCCACTTCCTCCTTTACGATTTGCTGTGCCTTTTGCTGCAGCTTCCAATCCAGGCTCGTGGTTACCCGAAGTCCGCCGCCGTCTACCGTCGCGGCCCCGAACTTTGCCACCAACTGCTCTTTGACATAGGCGATAAAATGCGGCGCCCGCAACCCCCCGGTATCCGTGGCGAATTGAATGGTGTCTAAAAGTTTGCGCGCATCTGCTTCCTGAACCGGTGTAATGTAGCCGTCTTCCCGCATGCGCGTAAGTACATGTTGCGTACGGGCTACATAGGCTTTTGGCGCCCCGAGAAACGGCGAATAATCATTGGGATCCTGCGGGAATCCGGCCAAAATGGCGCACTGGATTAAATTCAAATCTTTCACCGGCGTGCCGAAATAGAGTTGTGAGGCGGACTCCATGCCGGCAGTCGTGCCGCCGTAGGGCGCTTCGTTAAGATACATCTGCAGAATTTGGTCCTTGGAATATTTTTGCTCTATTTGAATGGCGAGGATTGCCTCTTTAATTTTCCGGGGCACGGTACGCTCATTGGTTAAAAGCACCGTTTTTACCAGTTGTTGCGTAAGCGTTGACCCTCCTTGCAGATTCCCTGAAAAAACATCTGACAGAAGTGCACGGATTATTCCCGTCATCGAAAGCCCGGGGTGCGAATAAAACGCTTTATCTTCGATGGCAATGGTGCCTTCTTTGCAGTACTGCGGGATATCGGTAAACGCAACCGGAATACGGTTGGCATCCTGATAAATGTCATAGAGGCTTTCGCCGCTGCGGTCCAGGATCACCGTAGATAATCCGGTCGTCCGCTGGACCTTATCCGGCCGGGGCAAATCTTTCGCGTACCACGCAAATAATATGATGACAAATAATACCGCGGCAACGACGACAAAAAAGCCGACGACGGCCATGGTTGTTATAAATTTGAGATTGTTGCGGGTCATCCGGAAGCGGCGTCGATATTGCCTCCGCTCAAAAAGGTCATACATGGACATATGTCTATTGTAGCTAAACTTGAAAAATAGCACAATTTGTGGTATAATATATCAACAATTGAATAGAAATGCGTTGAAAGAGATGAAGTAGATCGTTTTGTGAGACAAGAAGAGAGAAGACGGCAGGTGCAAGATCTTCCGGTACAAAACAATCGAAATACCCTCTGGAGCATGACCCGGGTAAGCCCGTAACAGCAGAAAACGAATGTTGCCAGATGCAAAGTTCGTACGAGGTCCCGCTACATTTTTAGCTTCCTCATGGAAGCTTTTTTATTGAAGCGGGATGAAACAAGGTGGTACAGTCCCCGACAAGAGTCGGGAGCCCTTGTAAATTTTCTAGCTGAGCTAGAGAGTTTGCAAGGGCTTTTTTGTTAGTTGAAATGCTGGGGTAGCAAAGCGGTGCAAATCGCTTTCACTGATGGAACCGCCGGTCGGAGAATACCGCCCCGCGGGAGAGGTTCGAATCCTCCCCCTAGCACAAAATGCTAATTATTTTTTGAAAGGAGGTGAAAACATATGAATCACGAAATTGTAGGGCCTGAAATGAAAATAACGACCGGACAATTGCGTTTACCCAAAAGGGAGGCGATAGCCCGGCATATTGCACAATACGAGACAAGATCTATGGGCATACATTCGTTCGATCGCAGTGAGATATCAAGGAAAGAGAGTGAAGAAATGATAAAGGCCACGAAAGTTAAAATTCATCTGGAAGCTCTTAATCTTGTGGATCGAGATTTTAATGCAAGGCAAACGATAGAAAAGGAGCTGGAGCAACTTGGTATACCAAAAGCTCTCTCAGATAATTGGGTTGAACGCGATCAAATATTGCGCTTTCAGAAACTGAAAGCCGAAGCGGAAACGCACGATATTCTTATTTCAATTCCTTTGTTAGAAAGAGATCACCTTAAAACATTGGAAACTGAAATGGAAGGAATGTTAAAAGTGATCACTTCATCAACTCGAGTGCAAGAAGTTATTCGTCATCGGGAATAACACAGTTGCCCAAACGGAGGCCGGAACCCGCCTCGCCGGCGAGGCGGGCCACCTCCCGCTGGGCACAAAAAATAGATTATGAAAACAATCGGTATTATCGGCGGATTCGGTCCGGAAGCAACGGCCCAGTTTTATCTTCAACTGGTCGACGCATGCCGGAAGGTTAGTGACAGGTATAGATAAATTTAGTCCCTTTTTAACCCGCGCGGCAAAAGATCTGGAAAAGTCAGGAGCCGAATTCGTTGTCATGCCCTGCAATACGCTTCATGTTCATGAAAAGAAAATACGAAGTGCAATAACGGTTCCTTTTGTGAGCATTGTCGATGCTTCTGTCTTACGGCTGCGCGAGATGAAAATCACACGTATCGGTATTTTAGGAAGCCGGTTAACGAATAAGCATAATTTATTTAAACAACGGGCACCGGATATTACATTTGTATCCGTCCCTTCGGTCTTACAGAATGCCATCGATACCGGACTGGATACGTTTGTAGTCCTTAACGACAGCACTCTTCTTCGCAAAGCGCTCCATAAAGCATGTATTTTTCTAAAACAGCAAGACCTACACAACGTGCTGGTTGCGTGCACTGACTTTAACGGAATAATCCCTCCTATAAGGAATATCGCTATTCACGATACGCTCGATATACTGGTTCGCGCAACCATAAATATGCTATAGTAAGATAAAGTTATATGGATGCAATTGAGGAATTATTGACGAGGGGGGTCGAGAATATAATCCCGAATAAAGAAAAACTGCGGGTACTGCTAAGCAGTGGCAAAAAGCTCAATATTTACCTAGGCATTGATCCCACAGCTACCAACATCCACATCGGACACGCGGTGCCGCTTCGGAAACTCAATGCGTTTGCGCGTCTTGGCCACAATGTCACATTTCTTATCGGCGATTTTACTGCCCTGATAGGGGATACCTCAGATAAAGATTCGGAAAGACCTGTATTAACATCAGAACAAATACGCGCCAACTTCCAAACCTACAAAAAACAGGCCGAAAAGGTTTTGGATTTTTCCAAAATAAAAGTCCGTTTCAACAGCGAATGGCTGAAAGATTTAAAATTTGCGGATATTGTACGGCTTTGCTACCACTTTTCTGCAGGCGACTTTTTCGGCAGGGAAATTATTAAAAAACGACTTACGGAAGGGAAAAAAGTCGGACTTCATGAAATTTTGTACCCCGTCATGCAGGGATTCGACAGTTATTTCATGGATACCGACATCCAGCTCGGCGGCACGGACCAGACGTTTAACATGCAGGCGGGCAGGGTGCTGCAAAAAGATTTGCGCAAGAAAGAATCGTTTATCATCGCCAACGGATTTTTGGAAGGAACCGACGGGCGCAAAATGAGCAAAACCTGGAACAACGCCATCTGGCTGACGGACAAACCAAATGACATGTTCGGAAAAATAATGTCCCTGCGGGATGAACTCATCGTGCAATATTTTACGCTTGCAACGAATGCGACTATGGATGAAATTGCGTCGGTTGAAAAACGCCTGACGGCAAAAGAAAATCCGATGACTTTAAAAATTGAGCTTGCGCACCGGATGGTGACGGAACTTCATAGTAAAGCACTCGCCGACGCCGCCCAAAAGGATTTCGGGGTG
>JAPLWC010000059.1 GCA_026396845.1 Candidatus Gottesmanbacteria bacterium | reverse complement strand
AGTTTAACTTTAGACTGAAGTACAGAAGCACCGTAGCCATTCATATAACCGACACCTACAGCAAGTGAGCCAACAACAATAGCCATCTTTATCGTCGGAGAGTAAGGAAAGAGTATGAGAAAAATAATGGCTAGAAATGTTGATAATAGGATCAAAACAGTCTTCAGCACGAAATATGTTGATTTAATTTCTATCGGTGTCCTCTCTCCCGAAAGATTTCTCACAAGTGAAAGTTGGAGCCCAAAATCGGCAAATATCCCAAACGAAGCGAGATATGCGAAGACGAGATTATATACGCCATACTGGGCTACTCCTAAATATCTAGTTAACAACCCAACCGTCAAAAATCCAAGAATAACTGTTACTGCTTTCGCACCAATTTGACTCGAAGTATTAATCAATATTTTTTTAAATACGCTGTTTATTTTCATTTTGCTTCAAAAATATGTATTCTATCGTACATACAAAATTCTTTTAGTATGATATTAGTTTTAATAACGTGTTAAAGCTTATTATATACTGTCATAAGCTTTTTGCCCGACTTAGCCTTCTAGGCTTACTATTTTATCTCATTCTCCCAAATAAAGTACACGCGGTTGGTTGGGAAAAATATCCAGGAAACCCGGTATTCGATATAAATGCTGGCAATTGGGATGGGACCCAAGTCGCAAACCCCGCAATTTTACATATTGGCAATGAATATTTTAACTGGTATCAGGGAAATCAGTCTAGATGGAATATTGGTTATGCAAGTTCTCCAAACGGAATAAATAACTGGTCGAGAAGCAATAAAGCAGTCTTATCCCCCGGAACATTTGATGGATGGGAGGTAGATCTGGGAGACCCCTCAGTGTTATTAATCAACGGTCAATACAAAATATGGTATTCCTCCTCAACATCGAATTGGACTTCAGGTCTAGACAGGTTCAGGTTAAGTTATGCTGAATCAATTAATCCAACAGATTGGACTAGAACAAACTGGATTCTAAAAGGAACACCAAGCAAATGGGATGAAGGCGGAATAGGAAGAGGAATATCTGTAATAAAAATTAAAGACGTCTATAGAATGTGGTACGCTGGAACAAATACCAATGATTTAACAATAAATCCATATTGGCGTATTGGATACGCTACATCGTTAGATGGTCTTACTTGGACAAAGGAATACCAAGGAAATCCGATTATTATTGATGGGGAATCGTCTAATAGCAATATTAGTTACCCTACGATTCTGTACTCAGGCGGCTTATATCATATGTGGTATGGAATTGGAACGGGTGATATTCCAACTCAAATCGGGTACGCGTACTCGATTGATGGAACTCGCTGGGTCAAACCTGCCGAATACAATCCTGTGCTCACAATCGAACCGGGTATGTTTGATGGATCACTTATAATGCCTCACACCGTACTTTTGGAAGATAATGTTTTAAAAATGTGGTATTCGGGATTTGGGGCCGATAGACATTGGCGCATAGGGTATGCGACGGCGAGCGCGTCGATACTTCCGACTCCTGATCCCGAAACTATCCCGACTGCACCGCCTCTTCCTACACCCTCCCCGACCTCCACTCCCACTCCCACGCCGACCCCAACCGCAACCCCAACACCAACGCCGAGTCCCACCCCAACTCCTACTCCAAATCCACCATCCAAACAAGTTATTGTCATACCCGGAATGACTGCCAGCTGGAACGCGGATGCACTCATCAATTGCAAATCGGATAATTATGTAGGCGGCTGGACTCTTCTCAATCAGGCTCATCAAATCTACGATCCTCTAATTCATGCGCTAAACAAAGATGGCTGGGTATCAAAGCTCTATACGTATGATTGGAGAAAACGGGTTCCGGACAACGAAGCCGATTTAAAAACCTACATTAATTCGCAAATAGCGGCGGGAGAAAAATTGAATATCGTAGGCCATAGCATGGGAGGACTACTTGGCCGCGCCTACATAGAACAAGAAAAGAATAATAGCATGGCAGAAAAACTGATGACGGTCGGTTCGCCCCATAAAGGATCTGTCGTATCGTATCCGACCTGGTCAGCGGGAGAAATTCCGAAGGGCGATCCGGCATGGAAGTTCATGCTGACACTTCTGGAAAAACGATGTGCGGTGAAAACACAGAACGATCGACTGGCCGTACAACAATATTTCCCCGGCATAAGAAATCTGTTACCAACTTTTGACTACCTCATGAATAATCAAACAGGTAACTATATCCCGGTTGCCGATTTAAACGCGACAAACGACTGGCTGACTGGAGCCACTTTTGCTTCACCATTCTTTGGAACAACTGTGGGGACGCTTTCCGGTACCGGACAATCTACGGAGTTAGCCTACCGCGTGGGCGTGAGAAACAAGCAGGATGAACGTCTGGGGAATTGGTCAGACGGGAAACCGGCGAAAACTATCACAACGGCGGAAGGTGACGGGACCGTTCTTGTCTCAAGCAGTGCCCTCAACGGAGCCGATAATAGAACAATTTCTGCAAGTCATAATGCTCTTATATCTTCTCAGGACGGAATAAACCAAATTCTTGATTTCCTGAGCTCCTCGAATCTCAACCTCACAATGCAATCACTAATGTTAAACAATAAAACGAAACCTCCAGAATCCCCCATTATTTCTTCTGCTTTATACGTCATCGGTTACCCTGCTGACTTTTGGATTATGGATCCGAAAGGAAAAATCACCAAAGATACAGACGGCCTTATTTCTTTCACCAACCCGAAACGAGGCTCATACACTGCATTTATCGCACCGAAACAAAAAGATTCTCTCATTATCGTTATACAAGTGTTGCCTGATGGCAGAGTGCTCTATAAGGAGTACTCCGACAAAAACCGGCTACCTAAAATTCACATCTTAAACTTTGACGACCGCGAGGCGAAGGAGGATATTTTGAAATAAAATAAATAATCGAATTTATTTGGAAGCGTCGGGAGGATACCGTAAAATATCTATGAATGCGTCAAGAAGTTCAATCTTCATCCTTGCTCGTCTGGCCAGCTCCTCTGGTCCCGCGAATCGGTATGCTTCATCAACCATTTCTTCCGGTATATCTGCTTCATCATAGTACACCTCTTGCCTCTTTTCGGGATCCCAGTTATAACGCCAAGGATTTACTCCGCCACCGTTATCCTGGTGCACGCACATCATATACCACCGTGGGAAATCACGATCGCCTATTTCCGGTTCAGGTCTTTTATCGCCTTCTGCTAATGCGTCTAATTCAGCGAGTGTCAGTAATCTTTGACCAATCGGTAACGAAAAATATGCTTGGGAATCAAATTTACCTATATAGTCTTCCTGCCCGCCTAAAGCCACAAAAACAGCATGAGGATTTGATAAATCAATCTTTTCCAGTCTTGGATCGAGCGATCCCGTTTCAACCATAAAT
>JAPLWC010000022.1 GCA_026396845.1 Candidatus Gottesmanbacteria bacterium | reverse complement strand
CTGGCGTAGACAAATCCGAGAATGACATCCACGACGTAATGTTCTCCCAGATACACAACGGCAAACCACACGCCGGCGACGTACGGGAGCGCAAAAATAGATAATCCTCGGAATTTTTTCAACAGGAAAATAAATATAAGCCACGGGTATGCGGCATGAAGAGACGGTACGGCCGCTACGAGATTTGCTCCGAAAAACCGGTAGACGGACGGTACATCGATAGGGTGCGCAAACGACACCATGACCTGGTCCATAATTTTTTTAAGGGGAGGAATATACCCCTGATTACTTGCCATCCACGGCGGCATGGCGGGGAAGATAATGAATGTAAAAAATGCCAGGTAAGAAAGTACGAGGAACGTTGCAGTATATTCTTTAAAAATTTTTCTGTCGTACATCCAAAAAACAAACGCAACAACCATCGGGATAATGAAATGGGTTATATAGAGGGTCACTGCTACATAGTCATACCAATGGAGGGTAACGCCGTCAAAGAGTGTGGCTTGGAGTTTTATAGTGGGTAAATATCCGAACAAAAATTCATCGGCCCGTATCATCGGCCAGATATTAACGTTTTTCGTAAGATACGGCACGATGCCTCTGAGATACTCGTAGCCAAAGAGGAGGAGTAACACCGGTATCCAGTCCCGCAAAAATTGTTTTGTCCGGCCGATAAATATTGTGGCGAGTATCGCAAACGCAAAAAACTGGTCCGGAGACAGCCAGGCGCGGTGCCATACCATATAGGCGCTCACCGCGATAATATAGACGATCGGAATAATGTATATCAGCTTATTGTAAATTTGCGGTTTGTTCATAAAGGATTGCGCTATTATACCTAATTCAGGAATGTTTTGTAGGTAGCTCTATGGTAAATGTCGTGCCTTTGTGAGGCTTGCTAGCCACTCGTATCGTCCCGTTATGTTGGTCAACAATCTGTTTGGCGATAGACAGCCCTAACCCGTAACCGGGTACATTGGTTTTCGTTCTCGATTTATCTGCCCGGTAAAAGCGGTCAAAGAGATGCGGAATATCTTTTTCGTCTATGCCGACCCCCTGATCGGCTATGTCAACGAGTAGATAACCGTCAGATTTCTTGCCGGTGAAATGAACCGTTTTTTGTTTCGGGCTGTATTTTATCGCGTTATCCAAAAAGATTACGAACAGTTCGGTCAGGGCAGTTTTATTTCCCTGAATATGGATGTCACTGATATCGTTGGTTATGGTGATCCGTTTTACTTTGGCAGCGTTTGCGACCTTACGGACAGCTTCCCGTGTGATATCGGCGAGGGACACATCAGCAACCGCCAAACCATTATGTTCTTGTTGATATTGCGTCAATCGGATAAGCCCGTCGGACAAAATCTGAAGAGAATTTACTTCCTCGAGATTGCTTTTGAGAAGCGCTTTTGCCTGGACGAGCGACAGTTTCTTGTCCCGGAGATTTACCTCTATTTCGGATTTGAGGGACGTGAGCGGCGTTCGAAGTTCATGGGATGCATCGGTGATAAAACGGTTTTGCTCGTCTACCATATCTTTAATGGGATTTAATGTCCGGCCGGCGAGTATATATCCGGCATATGCGGACCCGGATAAAATAATAAGATTGATAAGAATAAGAATAAGTTTCACCCTGTTTTTGGTTTCATCTAAGAGATCTGGATCCAGAACCGGGCGTCCGCCGGGTAATCGGAGTTCGACGCGTACGCGTTGCACCCGTTCGAGCCTGTCTAATTCCGACGTGAGTACCCGGTACATGGCTAAGCTGAAAGAAGCGCTCACGAGCATGATAATAAGCAGATACCAGGCAGTTAATTTGATTCTTGCTGTTTTAAACATTATGCGTCCTTTCCCAATTTATATCCGAATCCGCGAATTGTATGGATAAGAGACGGAACCCGCGGAAACGGTTTATCCAGTTTATTTCTCAAATATCCGATATATACTTCGACGGTATTGGGTAATATGTCGGCATCATAATTCCATACATGGCCGATGATCTGATCTTTGGTCAGTGTCGTATTGGGGTGCCTCATGAGATACTCCAAAAGCGCGAATTCGCGGCTGGAAAGCTGAACTACCGTATTTGCGCGTTTCACCTCGTAGGATAACGTATCGAGGGTTAAATCTTCGACCTTTAGTGTTGTTCCGACGGCATGCCGTGGTCGTCGGACCAGTGCCCGGATACGTGCAAGCAATTCTTCAAATGCAAAGGGTTTCGTGAGATAATCATCCGCTCCGGCATCCAACCCCTGGACTTTATCAGTGGTTTGTCCTTTGGCCGTCAGCATGAGAATCGGCGTATGGATGTTGTCCGTCCGGAGTTTTTTGCAGATGGTGATACCGTCCATACCCGGCAGCAGTATGTCAAGCGCGATAACATCGTAATCTTCGGTACTGGCCAAATCAAATCCGTCCGTACCGTTGTAGCAAACGTCGACGGCATAGGATTCCTGTTCGAGGCCTTTTTTTATGGAATTTGCGATTTTATGTTCGTCTTCTACGATAAGAATCCGCATAGTGAGGCTATAGTATACCATATTTCTGAATTTTTGCTGAGAACAGAGAAGCGGTCAAGTTATGTTATCATGTTCCGTTACATGATAACGTTCATTGAAATAATTGCCCTCAGTGATATGACGATATAGAATATAACCTATATGGGATACATGGCAGAACTTAATACACTTCTTCGGGTTTCCAAAGGGACGACGTATAAAGATTATGAAGTCGGAAAAATTTATACGGTTACCGCGCCGCGGGAGCGATTTTTTCCTTTACATATCGCAATCTTGATGATAGATGAAAACTGGCAGTTTTTTGGTTATTGTGTTGTTCATTCTTCAGAAATAAAAAATCAGCAAACGGTATTAAGTTTTGAAGTGCTGAGTTTATTTACCCCAGAAGAACGGGATATATACACCAAACGTTTCGCAGAAGTCGCAAAGAAAACAGGGGAATTGAAATAATTCCGACAACCCCGCCGCTCGCGTGCGGCGGGACTATCTTTGATCCGATACATATTCATTATCGGATCGACTCATAGACTTTCAAAGTGTCCTTTCCAGCAACCCAAAAGTTTATGAAGTCTGGAAAGCATACGCTTTCTGTCTGAGAAAGTGCTTACGGCGTCGCCGGACCGCTTGCACCGCTTGAGTAACCGGGACCGCGGATCACCGGATTAATTTGAACATTACCCGCCGTAATACTTCCGTCTGTATTTGTCGTACCGAAAGCAGAAACAGTTTCGCCGACCGTTAAATCGCTTGCTGTCGCAGTTGCTGTTTTATTGATGGATGTCGTTCTGGTCAACAGGACAATTTTTGAGCCGCCGTCGGCGAGCTTGACCGTCATAGAGTTAGTATCAACGCTCAAGATTGTCCCCGCAGCGCCGTTGCCGTTTCTACCCCGTGCTCCTGCGGGAGCGCTTCCCCCCCGTGCACCAAGTCCTGCACCTGCAAATTGCCCGAATGACGGCTGTTGACTTTTTTGGTATTGTGAACCGGCGAAAAATCCCGCACCGCTGCCAACAATCAGAGCAAGAATAGCTATTAACACAATATTATTTTTCATAACTTATTTCACCTCCCTTAGAAACGCTTAACGAATTCACATGAGTTTTAGCGTTTATTAGGCCCGCCTAAGATCGCTCTTCGAGCCGCGCTACGAATAGTAGGTAAGGCGAATGCTAAGTTTAGGAGGGCAGATCAAACGACCGAATAATTCATAAGGTGGGGTGCAGGAGCGGCTAAACTGCCTGGTCTCGAAAACCATGGGGGCCGAAAGACCCACGCGAGTTCGAATCTCGCCCTCACCGCCACGTTAAACAAAAAG
>JAPLWC010000081.1 GCA_026396845.1 Candidatus Gottesmanbacteria bacterium | reverse complement strand
GGTATCCGGGAGCGATATATCGGCCTTATTCAAAACATCGGCAAAGTCGGCATCTCGATGCGCGCGGACGAGCTGTTCGGTGTTCGGAGTGAAAATTTTGAGTGATTTTAGCCGAGTTTTGCCGGACTGAGACAGATACTTTTGAATTTCCTCTAGGATTTCATTTTTGGAGGAATTTGTAATTGATATTTTAAGCACTTTTACCGCATTTTGGCTCATAATTATTAAAAAGTACTAAGTACTAAGTACTAAGTACTTAGAAATTTCTATAATTGAACACTTTTTTTCGTATGTATATTTTAGATTTCCTCAAAAACAGCGGTTTTTGTCAATTTAATTATAAGTTCCAATCAAACTATATCAGATTTTGATAATTTATATAATATTTATAACTACTATAATATTTATAGGTCTTTCATTTTCTCCCGACACTTCGTTTATACAGTTCAATATTTTCTAACGCGACTCCAGTCCCGCGCACCACGCAAAGCAGCGGGTCTTCCGCCACATGACACACAACGCCGGTCATCTGGGTCATAAGTTTGTCAAAATTCCGAAGTAAACTGGTGCCACCGGCCATGACGATTCCTTTATCGATAATGTCGGCAGCAAGCTCCGGCGGCGTTTCCTCAAGCACACTCTTTACGGTGACGATGATTTGATGAAGCGTCGGTGTAATCGCCTCTGCAATCTCCTGACTCGTCAGTTCCACCATCCGCGGCAGGCCCGATACCGTGTCCCTGCCGCGGACTTCCATAGTGTCCTGCTGTGTCATCCCCGACCTGATCGGGGATCCGCCTTCTTTTCGGGCATCAATACCGGCACCGATTCCCGCCTTCCCGCCTGCAACGCTAGCCTGCCCGACAGTGCCAGTCAATGGCAGGCGGGCGCTAGCATTGCGGGCAGGCGCGGGAATGACATGCGGGGTCGGCATCGCATCACCGATGGTCATTTTGATCGTCTCTGCCATCCGTTCACCGATCATCAGGTTATACTTTTTCTTGATGTAATTGGCAATTGCTTCGTCCAGTTTATTGCCTGCCACACGTGCGCTTTTGTGGACAACGACGCCGCCAAGCGAAATAACCGCCGCCTCAGTACTCCCCCCGCCCACGTCCACAATCATGTGTCCAGACGCAGCCGCGATAGGGATTTTGGCGCCGATTGCCGCCGCAAGCGGCTCTTCGATAAGATAGGCAATGTTGGCACCGGCTGAGAGTGTCGCATCCAGTACCGCGCGGCGCTCAACCTGGGTAACGCCCGACGGTACGCAGATCATAACTTCCGGCTTAAAGATGCGGTTCCGGCCTACCACCTTATCGATAAAGAATGAAAGCATGGCTTCGGTAATGCGGTAATCGGCAATTACTCCGTCCCTCATGGGACGAGTAGCCATGATGTTACCGGGAGTCCGCCCGAGCATTTCTTTGGCCTCGTTCCCGACTGCTACCACGCGGCCGTCGTCCACGGTCACGGCAACCACCGTGGGCTCATCCACCACGACCCCGGTACCTGCCAGCCAGACCAACGAATTGGCTGTTCCAAGGTCTATTCCGATTCTCTTTCGCAGACTGCCAAACATATGTTTAATTTTTAATTTTTAATTTCTAATTTCTAATTAATTTCATCCGCCAGCTGGCGGATCAAATTTATTTTATGTATTCGCATTCTACCATACATGGGTATATAATATACGCGTTATACACGCGGTTCTATGCCAAAATTTAGATCTATTTTTATATCTATTGTTACGTTATGTGCTATTCTCGGGGTCGCTATAGCAGTCATTGCCTATGGCCGCGGGTATCGGCTGGACGTCAATCAAACCTCAATTAAACCTACCGGCCTTATCAGTGCCACCAGTGATCCGGTCGGGGCGCAGGTTCTGGTCGACGGTACATTGAAAACAGCCACAAATAACTCCTTTAACATCGATCCGGGCTTCTACACTGTACGAATTTCGAAAGAAAGCTATATCCCGTGGGAGAAAAAAATACGCGTGCAGGGAGAAGTCGTTTCCGCAGTCAGCGCGTTCCTTTTCCCGACTAATCCGAGTTTGTCGCCCCTGACGACACTTGGTATTGCCAATCCAACGCTCTCTCCTGACGGCACCAAAGTGGCCTACATCATCCCGGCCGCAAATCTGGATGCAGCTGTTGCTAAAAAGGCAGGCCTCTGGTACTACGAACTTTCCGAAGGTCCTTTAGGCAGGAACCGCGACCCCGTCCAGGTGGAGAGCGCCAACGCTGTTGATTTTGCCGCGAGCAGCATCACCTGGTCGCCGGACGCGACGCAACTACTGGTCGAAGCGAGCACTTCAAGCCGCCTCTATACACTCGAGAAACCAAATACGTTTACCGATGTTTCTACAACACAGCCACAACTATTAGCTGAATGGACTACGACCCAAGCCGACACGGACAAGCAAAAACTCGCCGCATTTAAACCGGCAATTGTCAATATGACAACCTCAAGTGCTAAAATTATTTCCTTCTCTCCTGATGAGACAAAAATTTTATACCAGGCAACGGCATCCGCGACTATCCCACAAGTTATCGTACCACCTCTTATTGGTACAAATTCAACCCCGGAAGACCGGAATATTAAACCGGGGAAATTCTATGTCTACGACAGTAAGGAGGATAAAAACTATTTTCTCTTAAATAAAAATGAAATTTCCGGAGCCATCCAGTGGTTCCCGACCAGCAGACACCTGCTTCTGACCCTGAAAGGTAAAATCGATGTCATGGAATACGACCGGACCAACTGGGTAACGATTTATTCCGGCCCGTTTGTGGATAATTTCGTGGCGCCGTGGAGCAACGGCAGCCGGATCATTATTCTCACGAATCTCAACGGCGACGCCCTCTCGCTCCCCAACCTCTACACCGTCAACTTGCGGTGACTATTGACAATATCATACATTCTATATATATTCGCATCATTATGTTAAATCGTTTTATTGAGGCTTTACCGGATCGTGCTGTTGAGCTCATGGGTCCAAAGATTGCAAAAAAACTGGATCTTTTAGGAAAGAAACTTGCTCCCTCCCTGCAACCCGACGAAGTTTTTATTACAAATGCAAAGAAGTGGCGAACCGAAATTGAAGAAGACAACTATAGAATGCTCCGCGGCACTTCACTGTTCGTGGTGCGTACAGCAAAAGAACAACTTGAAGATTATAAAAAGGACTACACATCTCTTCGAATTCTTGATAAAACATTTAATATATTCGGAAAACCTCTCCCTGAATATTGGGGGGCAATTGTCGGCATCCCCAAACAACCATCCGCAACAACTGCGTAAATGAACTTTTTTGCACTCCCCAACCTCTACACCGTCAATTTGCGGTAACACAGTTATCAGCGCGCGCGTTCTTTTATAAGGGCCTGATTCTCCGCCACAATATCAAAGCGCATACTCCAGCGAATAAGATCTAATAATTTTTTGTCATCTTCAGATCCTGCTTCTTTCCCTTTATTTGCTACTGATGCGATAGTCGCTTTTAATCTCGTCCGCGCCTCTCTCTCAATTAATACGGGTGGTACAAGCGGATTAATTTCTCCTGCGGCAATACTCTTTATTTCATCAAGTTTATCCGTACCCCATCGGGAGACTCCCTGAGAAATATCTTTAGATTCTTCAGATAGTATCTTCCACGCTGACTCCACTACCGTTTTTCGATCCTCTAACGATACTGGTTTTTGTGCTGTTACTGTAACCATATACTCACCCTTTCCTGCCGGACTATTCCGGCCGGCCCATTATATCGATCAGCAGAGAAAATGCAAGAAGAGATACGAGGATGCGCCTCTAGAAGGAATTGAACCCTCATCGTACCCTTAGGACGGGTCTGCTCTATCCGTTGAGCTATAGAGGCATTATGAGTGCATTTTACTCTGTAATCGCTTCTGAAACAATTTTTCCGTAAAACCGCCGTTTTTCACAAAATCATCTTCTGCTTTTTGAATCTGTTTTGACAGAAGATACGTTACCTGATGGCACAAGGTAAGGAGAAGATTCGCGGCGATTTCGGGATTTTCCGGAAGTTTTGGTTTTTCTTTTAAGTATCCTAAGTCACTTACGTTACTTAAGGCACTTATTCTAAACGCATAGTGCCGAAGTTTACTGACCTTCCCGTCGGTCTTTGGCCAAATCGGAAGATTTCTATTCCGTAAAAAATCTTCATAATCCGCTAAAAGTTCTTCCTGCGAAGCCTTCGCGACCCCCAGAAGTTTCATTTCACCCCTTTTACTCGTCGCACTTTGTCCGATCCCTTCTATAATATTTTGCTTGCCTGAACGGGCTGCCTGCTCCATTTGTTCACGAGTTCGTTTTTGACCGTACCCCGCAACAAAGCTTTTACAGAAATCCATCGTCAAATCAAATATTATTTCACTATATCGGTAGGTAAGAAGATACTTATGTTTAGGCAGGCTCATATGATACAATGCTAGCACATCGGGATGTAGCGCAGTTGGTAGCGCGCTTCGTTCGGGACGAAGAGGTCGGCGGTTCAAGTCCGCCCATCCCGACCAAAAACTTAAATCCTTCCTCTGGTAAATAGGGCAAAAATGCGGTATAATAGCCCCCATGAAGCTTCAGTTTAGCCGGAAAGGCGCCGACCTCCCCCCACCCCTGCCGGATGTCATTTTAGCCTCCCAAAGTATCGGCCGCCGGATGCTGTTGGAAAAATTGGGTCTCCGGTTCCGCGTCGTTGTCTCGCGCGTCGACGAAGACGCAATTTCCGACCGTGATCCTCTCAAAACCATCAAACTCCGCGCCGCTGCCAAAGCCAGGGAAATCACCGGCCACTCCCGCGTCTATTCGTTACCGGAAACACGGGAAGCTCTCATAGTTGCCGCCGATTCTATGGCAATCATGGGGAAAAAAACCTTCGGGAAATCGGTAGACCACGAAGAAACCCGCGAAATACTCAAAAGTCTCATGGGCCGAACACATGTATTTGCCACCGCCGTCACCATCGTCCTGTTTGACGGCATCAAAGTGAAAAAAACCTGGGAAAAAACCGTCAAAACACGTGTCACCATGCGCAAGTTAACGCCTGTCGAGATAGACAGCTATGTCTCGCGTTTTGACTTTACCCGGTTTGCCGCCGCATACGCGATTAACGAAGCGCCGTGGAACCTCGTCACCAAAATCGACGGGTCCTACACCAACGTCATCGGATTACCGTTTGAAGTCCTCTTGCCGATTCTCCGGAAAGAAAAAATCATACTTTAATATGCTAAACACAGAATGGTCTCCCAGAACCCAAATTCATGACCCTCAGCATCTTGAGGTTAAGCGGCTGCTAGCTGCAATGGTGACGAATGCAGATTATTGTAAACAGGTACTTGTAGAGAACACTATTCTACCAGAGAAACCGACAAATATTTTTACGGAAATTCCTCCTCCTCATACTTCAGATGCCCCCATACAGTTATCTGTTTCAGAATTATCTGATGTAAGCGAGGCTGTAAAACAAGCACGATTAGCATATGAAGAGGCTGCGAAAAATCATAATCCTGAACAAGCATTGAACATAGGATTTGCAAGACTTGGAAGTATTCTCGAAGCCGTCTATGCCCCCCGGCCGCATCAATAACAGAATCCACATTCTGTCTTTTTTCCGTGCTACAATAGGCTCATGGAATCATTGTTGCGCCGGATAGATCAGTCGACAATCTTGAGCCAATGTATTCCTCTGGCGTTGACCGTTGTCATTTTGGGCATACTGCTCACCGTTTTACACGCGTCGCTTGCCCTGTTGAACCAAATTCCCGGTGCCATTCCGATTCTTATGGTCATCCGGCCGGCAGATGTGCTGGTGGGCGCAACGATTTATTTGAAGACTGAAATTGATTTTGCCATTTTGATCGGCAGGCTTATGGACCTCTACCCGGGCTGGCGAAACCGGGTGGCGCTCGAGATCGGCTCTGCCCTCGGCAATGCCGGCGGCACGATCCTCATTATCGGCCTCTGGGTACTTCTCAAACACGTCGATCTGCTATTGGCCCTGGATGGTGCTTATCGCCTCTTTGGTACTCTTTGAGCTGGCACACAGCGGCTTAGAATACCTTACCAATTGGGAATCCGGCAACGGCATCAAAAAATATCTCTTTCTCAGTCTAAATAAATTCCTCGATATCACCGGTATCGTTATCAATCCATTACTTTCCCGCATCATTCCGGATCTGGGGGCAAGCCTGCGCGGAAAAGAGGGCTTAAGCTGGACGCGCCTTGCCGGGTTCGCCACGGAAATTCCGTTTATCCTGGGCCTGGACGATTTTGCCGGCTACGTGCCGCTGTTTAATGTCGTGAACGTCTACGGATTTGCCGCCGGTGTCATCGGAGCCCACACCATCCTCAACATTTGCTTATTTTTATCACCCAAGCGAACCATCAATGCCGTCAAAAACGAATACGTCTCGTTTTTGGGTACCCTTGCGTTTATCGGACTGGGGATCTATGGCTTAGTTGAGGCGGGAAAAATCGCCATCGGATTGCTTTAACAGGGCGGATGGGATCCGCCTTGAAATTCCCTATTTGACTTTATCCTATAAAACTATATAATTCAATATCAAAGTATGACTAAAATAGAATTTACTCCTTCGGTAACTGGTTTTACACAACTTCTGGATACAGAAATGCCGGCAGAAGGTAAAAAACACCATGAGCTGATTGATATCATAAACACTGAGGAATTCCAAAAGGCGCAGAACGCTGCAGACAAAGGCGACATATGGGCTACATTAAACATCGTTGCGCGTATTCACCCATTCAAGGATACACTCAACCTCGAAGATAAACGCGACCAACAAAAACGTGATCTTCTGATATTAGCAGCCCAACAGCACGAAGCCGAAAACCCTGAACCGACTATGCGTTATGCAACGTTTATCTATTCTGTAAGAACGGCAGTGACAATTAAAGAAATTCTCCGTTCTATGCCAGTCGAGTGGGTGGGTAAAATACCATTAAAAGATCCTCTCCCACGTTCAATAAAATAAATATCTCTTTCCTTTTTCGCTGCCCCATCGGCGCGCTTCTGTGCTATAATTCCGCAATACTATGGCTCATCCTGAATTCAATAAGGCAAATGCTATAAAGCGGGGCCAATTTGCAATGGACGTGGTTACGAATGTGGTACGGTTGCCGGACGGTAATTTCGTCCCGTTAACGGAACAGGAAGCAGTGGTGTTTGCGGTGTGTACTCCTACGAGTGAAGACCTTCATGCCGGACAATTGGCAAATCGCGTAACGGGCATCCTCTTCGAACTCGGTAAAGCCGACCCT
>JAPLWC010000058.1 GCA_026396845.1 Candidatus Gottesmanbacteria bacterium | reverse complement strand
ACAGCAACATGTTTTTCCAGGCCCGACTGCCATTACCTGACCGATCTGGGGTTTTTCTTTTGCGCTGTCCGGAAGGATTATACCCGACGGAAGTTTTTCCTCCGCTTCGAGGGGTTTGATGAGAACATTATCAAATAACGGCGTAATTGTTTGTTTTGCCATGGGTCCTCCTTTATCACTCTTTTAAGATGAGTGCTATTTTAGCTTGCGTAGAAAACCTTGTCAAGGGGTATGTGGAACTTGGCCAAGCGCGCGGCAAGCTTCCGTTTAACCCAGATCCGCGCATCCTTCGGATGGAACCGGAGGGTCGTATCGGTGATCACCTCATGGGTTCGGCGGCGTACCATATACCACAGCTGCAGCCGACCAGCCGGCCATTCAAACAATCTCATAAGAAAAATAACCAAAGGAAAACTCGTACACATCTGGTCAACCTTTGCCGTCTTTTTTTCTTTCCACGCGTTCGGAAGGTACGTTGAAACCCATTGGTTGGACCGCAAAAATCTTTGATATGCGCCGTTTTGTTCCCACAACGGCACCATCTGCAGTACCTCATGCGCGGTAAAACAATCGCGGTCACGAACCGGTAAACAGGTCGCGCTAGCGGTCATAAACATATTGAGGCACACCTTATCGGCAACGCGTTGATCCTGGGGGTGCCTCCTGAGCCCAAGGAAATCCATAAGCAGTGTCGCGAGCAGCCGACTGACCCACAGTGTGCCGTCTGCAACAACAAAAAACAGATCTATATCATCGCGAATCCCCGCATTATTCATCGCAAGCCCGCCGGTAACGCCGACCAGCTGGATCGTGGGAATACTTGCCAGCCACCGGCTGCTCCTGGCGGCTATATTCCACTTGCCGGCTTGCCGCGGGGAAATACGGTTTGTTATGGAAAACCCCGTATGTTTTGGAAGAGTTACAGCGCCTACGGGATAATACAGAAACCAGCGGGAGACCTCCTGCCGGGTTAATGCATAATCGAATACGTCTGCATACGCAAGCGTTGCGATGAGGGCGTCATGTTTGGATATGCGGGACATGGTTTATGGCGTCGTTTGCGGGGCAGCACCGGTCGTTATTCCGTAACTTGTCAGCACTTGAGTGAATCCGGCAGCGGCAGTCTGCAGGGCCCCAGTGGGTGCGGTCCCCTGACCAACTGCGTTGACTGCGTCCGTCATGTATTGGATAAGTTTATCGTTTATTCCGTTATCAAACGTCCGCGATGCCAAGGGGAATGATTTTGCAGTCGTCGCTCCCTGTATGTAGGCTCCGAGATACGGATCGGCGGAAAGGGTGCTTCCCAGATCCACCCGCGCGTATGGCTCACCGAACAGGCGGGTTTTTGATTCCTCTGCGTATAATTTCGTCATGGTGTTCTTATCAATGAAATATTTGAGAAATGTCCAAGCAGCCGCCTGATACTTCGACTTTGTCGAGACTCCCCCCGCCCAATACGACGCCCAGTTGACGGTGTTGCCGGGCAGCTGCGGGACAGCCGTAATTTTAAAATGCAGATTTGCATTGATTTGTTTCACGTCAAACGCACGCCAGGATGGAGCAATTATCATGGCGACTTTGCCCATCGCAAAGGCATAGATGGAATTATCCAGAGTTTCATTCCATGTGTAAACGGGGTCCGTGGGGTTGGCAAACTTCCGGTAAAACATGAGCGTATCCTCTGCTTCTTTTCCGGTTGGATTTGAGAGTCTTGCGCCGTTTTGCATCATCATGAGTCCCACAATATCGCTGAAATTTTCGATATTTCCGGTGGTCCCGAGGGCAATGGCGGATTGCTGGATTTGCGTATCCGTTTTCACCGTAAGACGCGGAACGAGCTCCAGAACCTCCGGCCACGTGGTGGGCGGCTGCACACCTGCCGTTGTAAATAAATCTTCATTATAGTAGAGCCCCAACCCGTCGAACATAAGAGGTGCTCCATAGATTGCCTGTCCGCCGACAAGGTCCGCTGATGCTACGGGATAAAATGTAGTACCAAATTCTGCAGTTGTCATAAACGTAGCAGGGGCGGCAGACAGTTCACTACGGAGCATCGGCACCCACGTATTATGAAATTGAAATACATCCGGACCGTCGCCCCGGGTAATGGCTGCCTGCAACCGTTCACGGTATTGACGGAGTGATTGTTTTACATACGTGACTTTAATCTTGGGATTTACCGTTTGAAACTCGGCAATAGCCGTCTGCAAGGTAGGGCTGTCTTCCCAAAGGCCCCAATACGTAATGGTCACTTCTTTGGCGGCACTGGTCATTCCTAAAACATATTTAATACCTAAACCGATACCCGCAAGCACAAGAAAAATAAGAAGAATTGTAATAAATCGTTTTACGAAGGAATTGCCGTGAGCGGGTGGTCCGCCAGCTGGCGGAGGAGCAGTCTCTTGCGGAATAAACGGGTTCGCATTGGCGGGTGCCGGCGGAATGACGAGTGTCTCCTCGCCTCCGGTGGGAGTCGGCACTTCCGGTATGGGTACAGGTTGCGGAGGAGAATCTTGCGGCGCAATACCCCAATTTAACGGTGCGGTGTCGGAAGATACAGGAGCGGCAGGAGGCGGAGAAATCGGAGGCTCCGCTGATAAAAGTCCTGCCGGTGCATCGCCCGCAATTAATGGCTTTGTGTCATCCATAACAAGTAGAGGCCTACTGGTTGGGGAAAAACGCGCCGTTTGCCGCCATGCAGTTTGAACTCCGGTACGACGGCAAAACTGCCACCCTGTCCGGAACTGATTTGGATCTGGGGTACGATGCAACGCTTTCGGCAACGCAGGCGTTCCTTATCGGCCGGTCGCAGCAGTGGCTCTCGGATATCTACTTCAAAGTGTTTCAAAATCCCGTGAATCTCGCTCCGTATTTCCGCTGGAATAGGTCCGTCATCGACAGCGCGCTGGCCGATATCGCGTCACAAGTCGACGTGCCCGCGACTGACGCGCTCTTTCAATTCCAAAACGGGAAAGTGACAAGTTTCCGACCGTCGGCAACCGGCAGGAGTCTCAACAAAGACGAAGCAAATGTCCGGCTGTCCCAGGCGTTTTATACGGCAGGGCGTACGGGACAAGAACGTATGACGATTCTCATGCCCATTGAAACGGTGAAGCCTGCGGTCGCGACTGATCAGGCAAATACCTTTGGTGTCAAAGAGCTTATCGGATCCGGATATTCGGAATTTGCCGGGTCCATAGCCGGAAGAATCCATAATATTGCCCTTGCGGCCGGCAGAATCAACGGCATCCTTATAAAACCAGGAGAAACGTTTTCTTTCAATGACGCTGTCGGGGATATATCCGCGGCCACCGGCTACCAGTCCGCCTACATCATAAAAGACGGCCATACGGTACTGGGTGACGGCGGCGGGGTCTGCCAGGTCTCTACCACATTGTTTCGCGCCGCCTTGGCGGCCGGCTTCCCGATCATCGAGCGTCATGCACACGACTACCGCGTCCATTACTATGAAGAAGGAGGGTTTAAACCCGGCTTGGATGCCACCGTCTACGGCCCGACGTATGATTTAAAATTCAAAAACGATACGGCAACATCCATTCTTATCCAGGCAAAAACTGATGTTGCCAACCTGTCGCTGACCTTTGATTTGTACGGAACGGGCGACGGACGCAGGGCTCAAATTTTAAACCAGAAACTCTGGGGCATTACCGCTCCCCCGCCGGATCTGTATCAGGATGATCCGACACTCGCCCGCGGCACCGTAAAACAGGTTGATTTTTCTGCCTGGGGCGCTAAAGCGTCGTTTGATTATCTCGTCACACGCGGGTCGGTCGTACTTCAAAATACTACGTTCGTTTCCAACTATCGCCCCTGGCAGGCTGTATACTTAAGGGGCACTCTATGATGAAAAAAATTGTACTCGTGGGAGGGTGTTTCGACCTCTTGCACTACGGGCATATAAATTTTCTTAAACAGGCAAAATCTCGCGGTGACTGGCTCGTGGTTGCGTTGGAATCCGATGAAAACGTCAAACGCATGAAGGGTAACGCACGCCCTATTCACATACAGGCGCAAAGGAAAGAAATGCTTGAAGCTCTATCTTTTATCGATGAAGTTATCTCCCTTCCTCCTATGCACAATGACCGCGATTACTTTGAACTTGTCCGGAAAATCAGGCCTGCAATTATCGCTCATGGAACGGAATATCAAACTATTATCGGTATTTAATTTCTTTATGGATTTCAAATTCCATAGCGCCGTGCTTATTATTTATTTTGCCCGCGTAACCGGATCATATGTGTTGGCTACAAGCCTTTTTTCTGCTGTCATGCTATCCTCTGCTCTCTTTGAAATTCCCACCGGTATTTATTCCGACATCATCGGCAGGAAAAAAACAGTAATTCTCGGGGCACTGTCGGCAACACTATCTGCCGTTCTGTATGCCGCCGGTCACTCATACTGGCCGCTGTTTACCGGAGCAATTCTGGAAGGATTATCGCGGGCATGGTACAGCGGCAACAATGATGCGCTTCTCTTTGATTCCGTCCGCGAGTCGGGAAGATCGGAAACGTTTGCACATCATTTAGGAAGAACAAGCTCCATGTTTCAGTTGGCGCTTATGTTCGGAGCGGTCATCGGAAGCGTACTTGCACAGTGGTCATTCCCTCTTATCATGTGGTTGTCCGTTATTCCGCAGATAATTTGTTTTGTTATCTCTTTGTACCTACGAAATCCGCAACATATCATCAAAGGCAGGGCAAACATTTTTTCGCATATAAAAATATCCGCGTTTCATTTGTGGCATAACAAGAAATTGCGACTGGTAAGCCTGGCGGATATTTTTGGGTTTGCATTCGGCGAATCATCATTCCAGTTTGGTTCAGCATTTATCGGTACACTCTGGCCTATTTGGGCAATAGGATTTGCAAAAATGATATCGTATGGAGGAGCCTTTATCAGTTATTGGTTCAGCGGAAAGATAATAAAGAAAATCGGGGATCGGACAATCCTTGTTATCGCAAATATTGTTACAAGGATACTTAATTTTATCGCGTACGGAATTCCTACCGTTCTTTCACCCGTGCTCATGAGCTCCTCATCCATTTTTTACGGGGCGACGGAGGTTGCAAAAAATTCTATCATGCAGCAGGAATATACACACGAACAACGGGCGACACTATCCTCAATGAGTTCCTTTTTCGGCAGCATTGGATACGGCATATTTGCCCCGGTGATTGGACTGGTCGCGGATGCATATGGCCCGGCAAAAGCACTTATCATGGTGCAATTCTGCATGCTATTCGTTCTCTATCTGCTCTTCAAACTAAAACAATATGAACATATTAGCAATTGAGTCATCGTGTGATGAGACCGCGGCTGCGGTCGTAGAAGATGGTGTAACCATCCGCAGTAATGTGATCGCATCATCTGCCGCCATGCACGCCAAATACGGGGGGATCGTTCCGGAGGTGGCGGCACGCGAGCAACTGAAGGTTATTATTCCAACGATTGACGAGGCATTAAAGCAAGCAAAAACCGATTTCGCATCCGTTGATGCGATTGCAATCACCGTGGGTCCCGGACTCATCGGATCACTGCTCATCGGCGTGGAAACTGCCAAAACAATCGCACTCACAACCGGAAAACCGCTTATCCCTGTCAATCATGTACTTGCACATATGTATGCGAATTTTGTTCAGAATGAACAAAATTCGTCCCGAGCACAGTCGAGGGACCACATTGGAAAGATTGAATTTCCAGCAATTTCACTTGTCGTATCCGGCGGCCACACGGAGCTATTCCTCATGGAATCACCGAAAAAAATAACGTGGCTTGGGGGCACGCTGGATGATGCGGCCGGCGAAGCGTTTGATAAAACCGCACGGCTTTTGGGATTTGAAAACCGCGGCGGACCTGCAATTCAGGAATCGGCCGCAAGATTTCAATTGGATAAATCAAGGTTTAAAACAAAACTTCCTCGCCCGCTTCTCCACGACGGGTCGCTGAATTTTTCTTTCAGCGGACTGAAAACCGCAATTTGGCGGGAATGGAATAAAATATCGGATATCGATGAAGAAATGACAAGCGCCTTCGCGTATGAAGTGCAGGAAGCAATTACCGATGTATTAGTCGCAAAGACAATGCATGCGGCACAAAAATATGCTGCGAAAAGTATTTTCATTTCCGGCGGGGTTGCGGCAAATTTACGGCTTCGCGAAAAAATGCAGGATGCAGCGGAAAAAAAATCCGTCAAACTATTTATTCCGCCAATCAGCTTGTGTACCGATAACGCAGTGTATATTGCAAGTTACGCGTTTTTTCGCGGGGCGTCGGCCGACTGGCACACTATTACTGCTGTCCCGAATCTTTCGGTAGAGATCTATCTTTAATATCTAAATTAATACCTTCCGGAATTCCATGCCTTTCGTAAAGGCGATATGGTTTTAACGCTGTATTGGTTTCAAGAACTCCCATAAAGGCTTGCCAAGCTGTTTCATCAAGTGCTGCAAGCTTAGCATCCACTAATTCCGGTATAAGCATCGGATTAGTAACCACCTTATCGGCATCTGCTTTCGCCACCAATAAATTTCCCAGTGCCTTTCCCAAGTGTCCATGCTCTGTATTATGCCGCGCTGCAGCTATTTGCAGATCTTTTTCCATTTTGATATGATCTGCTTTTTTATTACCGCTCCCACCACCCCATTTGATCGCTTCTTCAACGAGAAATCTCGCGCGAGACTTTATATCGTTAGGCGCTATTGTATGTGCGTGGACACCACGCATCCTAACCATTAACGGATTTTGATTTTCAAAAGGAATCTCCTTATTCATATACGCCCTCTCTGGACAGGAAAGTAAAACGGATGATACCCGTCTCCCGGGCAAAATGCAAGTTTAGGGCGTGGTAAGGAGGGGCTGGAGAATTGCAGCCTCTTCGATACACCACGGGGAATATTTGTCCGGAATATTTTGGATTTCGACTAAAAATTCCCGCCAACCCATCCATTTCCAATCTCCCACTTCGCTCGGATCGGTTTTGGGATCCTCGTCGGTGTGACCCACAAGAATAGGACAAATTTCGTTTTCCACAATGCCGTGAATATCGGCAAAGCGGTACCGGTACGGGGCAATAACTTTAATATCCTCGGATTGAATTCCTAACTCGTCTTTGAGGCGGCGTTTGGCAGCTGCAACCGGTTCTTCCTTTGGCCCCGAATGTCCGCAGACCGTATTGGTCCACACATCGGGAAATGTTTTTTTGGTGATCGCGCGGCGGGTGACAAGAAGTTCGTGATTCCGGTTGAATATGAAAAGTGAAAACCCGCGGTGCAGCGGTGTGTGGTACGAATGTACCGTACTTTTGGACGCGGTTCCTATTTCGTTATTTTGTTCGTCAACTAAAACAACTTGTTCCATGTGGGGCCGCTTGGAATCGGACCAAGTGCATCGATCTTATAAGGATCGCGTTCTACCGATGAACTACGGCCCCCGCACTTTGTATTTTATCAAAAACAGGAAATATTTATCGAAAGAGGTTAGACGGCAGGGAGAAGCTGGATCATTTTTGCTTCCAAATCCCTTGCGCGTTTTTCGGTTTTACCGAACATAATATACCCGAGCTGATGATATGAGAGGAGATTTTCCGAGATAATAATGAGTCCCTCGCGGGTTTGTTTATTAAACAATACCGGTACAAGTATCGTCAGCATTTCGTTAAACGTATACGTTTTTGCCTCCGATAATTTATATGCGTTATTGGATAATATGTACGTAAGAT
The DNA here is from genome assembly GCA_026396845.1 of Candidatus Gottesmanbacteria bacterium. Classification (GTDB taxonomy): domain Bacteria; phylum Patescibacteriota; class Microgenomatia; order UBA10105; family UBA927; genus XYB1-FULL-47-11. Next base: position 3,533 of record JAPLWC010000058.1, on the reverse strand, counting down.
ACATGAAGTCTTTCCCGAATAACTTTTCCGCCGCCGCAAATACGTGCGTTCCTCCGGTCCGTCGGACATTTGATTCCGTCACATACAACTGTCCGTTTTTGGATGCCACAAAATCTACATCGAAATATCCGCGATAGCCGTTAGCCCGATATTGTTCTCCGATAAAAAATCCCGTATCTACCATGCGCACTGCAACCTGCTCTGATATGGCATCGTTATGTATTTCCATACCCCGAAATACCCCGTCGCGGGTTACGCGCATGCCGCCGTAATACAGAAATTCCACGTGTCCGTTTTTCAAAATCTGAAATTCAACATTCGGATATCCCCCTCCCACCGTCTGGTTAACAGAAAGAAGTGATTCTATGACAATCGGAAACAATTTCCAATACTCATCTTTTTGGAGCATTTCCAATATGGCTTTTTGACATAACGAATACTCAGAAGGTAATTCCCCTTCACGTAATAGGAGCACTCCTGCTCCGGAATGTCCCTTATTGGTCTTGAGGACTACCCCATGTTCACTCACATATTTATCCGCCGCAATGCGTGATGCGTCAATAATGCCGCTCACTACAATACCGTCCGCCATAATGAAATCCGGTTCTACCGCTCGGCTTTGTTGGGACAGTTGCCGGATCCCGGATTTGCTTCCGAAAAAGTTTACCGTCCAGGCATCTTCTTCTTCCGGCGCTTCCGGCGTAAATATAGTGAGCCCCCGTTCCCGAAGTGTCCGAACAAGATCCAAAAAGGGCTGAGACGTCGTATAACTTTTAACGACAAGTCTCTGGTGTCCGTTGGCAGCGGTGATTAACGACTGCATGACCTCCTCGTCATGAAGGATATCCTCACAGATCACTCCCGAGTGTGTTTTGGGTACCAGTACCCTGAAATTCCGTTTCCCGAAAAGCGACGTAAAATAATCGAAAAACACCCCGTCCACCTGCCGTGGCAGCACAAATATCATCGCATCTTCAGCGCAAAATGAAAAAAGATCCCTGTCCCCCAAATCCGCATTTTCTTCTATTTCCAATTTTTGCTCCTGTTTATCGGACATGGCGCTGATAAACGGCCACACGTCTTCCGACATGTTAAATATGTAGACTGTGGATTCCGGAAGTTTGGGTAAACTAAGCGGCGGCTCTTCAATGTCCATGATACATAGTGTAGGATACCGCAAACAACGAAGAAGTAAATAGGTAATTTTTACAATCGTGCGCGTTGTGATATCTCTGCTTCAACAAGTTCCCGTGAACGGCCATACTTCAACCGAGACAGTTGAATGATTGCGTCCGCGACTTTCTGATTGCGTGCCGCGTTTACTTTTGTCATGTCTTTGGTGAGATCCATGCTGAACGGTTTAACCGGTTCATTATGGACGTTGGTTTTGACATACGCATTATATTTATCAATGTTTATGAGGTCTGCTTCATTAAACGTCGGCTGGTATTCATGCTGCAGATAATTTGCATCCGTCACGCCCACGCGGAAACCGATGAGTGTCCCGACGTTGCCGAACACGGCGTTTTTCACTTCTTCTTCCATCTGACCGATGAATTGGTTGGCAACGATTAAATTTAATCTGTATTTCCGGGCTTCGGACAATATCTGGGCAAAATCCGGCGTTGCGAAATTTTGGAACTCATCGACATAGAGATAAAAATCCCGCCGCTTCTCTTCCGGTATTTCCTGACGGCTCATGGCAGATATTAGGATCCGCGGCACTAAAATCAGTCCGAGGAAATTACTGTTTTCTTCGCCGATTTTACCTTTTGCGAGGTTAACGAGAAGTATTTTCCCTTCATCCATCACGTTTCGGAAATTAAAGCTCGATTCTGATTGGCCGATGATGTTACGCATCAATTTATTCGTGACGAACCGGCCGAACTTCGACACAATATAGTCCAATACTTCTGACTTATGAAAATCGGCAGTTTGTGCAATTTGATCCGTCCAGTAACGGCGGATAATGGGATCAGTCAACTTCGGAAGTAACTCCTGCACAAAGGAGGCATCAGTAAGCACACGAACAACTTCAACAAACGTATTGCCCGGCTCGACCATGACCGTAAGCATAGCATTCCGGATAGCGTGTTCAAACCTCGGCCCGATAATACCTGTCTTCATCGGATCATACAGTTTATACATCAAGCCGACGATCGACGTCACCACAAAATGCTTCTGTTCTTCGGTCCTGGCTTCCAGCATGTTCAAACCCATCGGCCGTTCCGTATCAGACGGGTCAAAATAAATAACGTCTTCCGCACGCTCCGCGGGAATTCGGGTAAGTACTCCGTCAATAAGATCTCCGTGGGGATCAACAACCGCGACCCCTTTTCCCGCCTGAATATCCTGAACAATCATTTCTTCTAACAGCTGCGATTTGCCCGTACCGGTTTTTCCGATGATATATATGTGGCGGCGGCGATCTTCGTCACTGATATAAATAGGCCGCTCAATACCCCGATACCGGGACTTCCCTAAATACAATCCTGTTATCGGAATCTGGGAAGGCGCGGGCGCGCGTTTTGCATTGAGCCAAAAAATGTGAGCCGTTTCAACCGTTTTATTGGGTAGATGATAGATGGTCGCAAGTTCATCGCTATTGAGCGTACTGTACTGGTACAAAAACGGCAGATTGAGAACGGGAAAGTACCGGTAAATAAAATCCATCATAAAAAGTTTTTTTGTAAACAACGGGAACTTCACTTTCGTAAAATAATTATGGTCGGATGAGAACTGTCCGAAACTGGTTAGCAAATTATCAAGATGCATTTTGGCATTCTCCTGTGAGGTTGAAGAAACAACCAACCGAACGACAGCATTAAATCCCGGCTTACTTGTTTTTTGCTCGATTGCTTCCAACGACTTAGGGTCCACTCTAAAACTTGCTTTTTCCGGATTTGCTTCGTCCTTCTTCACTTTCGATATGTATGACCTGCCCAAACTTCTCCACTTGCTATTGGTCGGCTGAATCAACACCTGAATGACCGCTCCCTCCCCCGGCCCCATTTTGGCTAATACTGACGTGAGGGAAGATAATGGGTCAGTCGGCAAATCCCGGAATACCCGGATGGGCATATACGGCGCGTTTTTGAGCCGTAGTGCTGCAAATGCCACGCGCCCGGTTTCCGAAAATATGGAGTATTCTTCCACCTCTTTGATATCCGCCCCCGGATACGCGCCGTGAACCTGCTTTTCCACAAGATCCATGAGCCGCCGCGGAACTGCTGCGTAAAAACGGATATCCTCCTGCTTCGCGACAATTTCAAACGATAAGTGCGGTTGCGGCGTGAGAAATGACCAGAAGCCCGATTTCCGGATATTGTAGAGACTCGCAAACAATTGTTCCGCTGCATCAATTTTTATTTCATTGTCTCTGGGTACCGCCATCTGCAGAAGAACATACTCAAGCGATCGCGCCTCCCTGTCACGGTATTTCCACAAAAGAAATACCGCATACGCCAGAAGACTGAATCCTCCCAAAAGTACGATAATAAGGACGAGACTGATCCCGAAAACTTCTAGCTTAT
>JAPLWC010000077.1 GCA_026396845.1 Candidatus Gottesmanbacteria bacterium | reverse complement strand
ACCGGATTATTGGATCCGATCGTGAGTGTGCGTCCTGTAACCGGTCAAATCGATGATTTATTTAAAGAAATCAAAGCGCGCGTTGCCAAAAAAGAGCGCGTGCTGGTGACCACGCTCACCAAACAAATGGCAGAAGATCTTGCCGAGTTTTTAGCCGCCCGCACTATTAATGTTCATTATTTACATTCAGAAATTCTTACTCTTGAACGTTCTGATATTTTGGCCGATCTTCGCGGCGGGAAATACGACGTCGTAGTCGGCGTCAATCTCCTGCGCGAAGGACTGGATCTGCCGGAAGTGTCACTCGTTGCCATTCTGGATGCAGACCGCGAAGGATTTTTACGCAGTAGAACGTCTCTCGTTCAGACGATGGGCAGGGCAGCGCGTCACGTCTCCGGCGAAGTCATTCTGTACGCCGATACGATAACGGATTCCATTGCCGCAGCCCTTGACGAGGTCAAACGTCGGCGTTTAGCTCAGGAAACGTACAACAGAACCCATAGAATTACACCTCAATCAATTCATAAACCAATCAGGGAACGACTTGTCGAGAAAGAAATTGAAAAACGCGAGGCAACAGCGAAAGAATTACTCGGGGTTGATGAAAAATCATTGGAATCCATGACCCCGCTGGATAAAAAGAAATATATCGGGAAAATTACAAAAGCCATGCGCGAAGCCTCGCGCGACCTCAACTTCGAGCTGGCGGCCCAGTTGCGGGATCTTATAACCAGTCTTACATAACTTGAAATATCGTGTATAATATCAAAGCCCCGGAAACAGCCGAGGGCGATTTGACGTCTTATGGATAGACTAATTATCAGAGGAGCGAGACAACATAACCTAAAAAATATTAATTTAGAGCTTCCGAAGAATAAGCTTATTGTATTTACGGGATTATCGGGATCGGGTAAATCCTCGTTGGCCTTCGATACCATTTATGCCGAAGGACAACGGCGGTATGTAGAATCGCTATCCTCTTACGCAAGACAATTTTTGGGAATCATGGATAAACCTGATGTGGACAGCATTGAAGGACTCTCGCCATCTATTTCTATCGACCAAAAATCCGCTTCGCATAATCCGCGATCGACTGTGGGCACAGTAACGGAAATATATGACTATCTCCGATTATTATTTGCGCGTATCGGACACCCGCATTGTCCCGTCTGCGGCAGGGAAATTGCGAAGCAATCCAGCCAGCAAATCGTCGACCAGATTCTCAAAGAGGCTTCGCGCACGCTCACGGAGCATACCTCCCGCCAATACCGTTTCCTTATCCTTTCTCCGGTTGTACGCGACCGCAAAGGCGAATTCAGCGGGTTATTTGAAAACCTTCGCGCCAAAGGATATCGGCAGGCACGCGTCGACCGCCATTTTTTCAGTTTGGACGAAGAGCTCGTGTTAATTAAAACCAACAAGCATTCAATCGATGTCGTCGTTGATAAAATTAGTTTAGACCGAAAGAAGGTGACAGCTCCTGAACTTCGTTCCCGTATCACGGACTCTGTTGATCAGGCATTAGCACTTTCTGAAGGAATTGCCGTTATAGGAGAAATCGGAGATACCGGATTTACGATACCGGACAAGCCCAAAAAAGTACACGACCACATCTATTCTGAAAAATTTTCCTGTCCGGTTGACAATATCTCGCTTGCCGAAATCGAGCCGCGGTCGTTTTCGTTTAATTCACCGCAGGGAGCTTGCCCAACCTGCAGCGGGATCGGCACGATTCTCACCGTTGACCCGGACTTGGTCATGCGGCCGGAACTTTCGATTACTGAGGGCGGCATTTTGCCGTTTGCACGGATGTTTTTCCACGACACCTGGTTTTCCCGCGTGGTGTCCACGGTGGCGCAGCGGTTCGGCATTAATCAGCGTGCACCGCTGAAACTCATGACACCTAAACAGAAAGACGTTCTCTTACATGGCACGGGTGACACCCTGTATCGCGTTGTCGGAACAAACCGTTTCGGCGACACCACCACAATCGAAGAAAAGTATCCGGGAATTATCGCGGAACTCAAACGCCGCTACATAGAGTCCGAATCGGATTTCGTCCGGGCGGAAATCGAGAAATACATGCGGGAGGAAGTCTGCGCAATATGCGCGGGCAAGCGGCTCAAAAAAGAATTCCTCACCGTCACCATCGATCAATTCTCCATCGCAGACGTGACCGAACTTTCGATATCGGATTGTTTGGAATGGGTACGTACCATCCTGACCAAAACCCAGAGCGACACGGAAAAAACGATCGGGGCCCCTATAGTCAAGGAAATTAAGGCACGGCTCACGTTCCTCTCAGCCGTGGGATTGGACTATCTGACCTTAGGCCGCGCCGCCATGACGCTTTCAAGTGGGGAAGCACAACGGATTAGACTCGCCTCACAGATCGGATCCGGATTATCGGGCGTACTCTATGTGCTGGACGAACCATCCATCGGACTTCACCAAAAAGACAACTCGGCTCTGATCCATACTCTTAAAATGCTGCGGGACCTCGGCAATACCGTGATTGTCGTCGAACATGACCGGGAAACCATGGAAGAGGCGGATCATATCGTTGATTTCGGTCCCGGTGCCGGCCACGACGGCGGTGCGATTGTCGCCCAGGGAACACTCGACAAAATTAAAGGAACGAAATCCTCGATTACCGGACAGTTTTTGACAGGCAAGCGGACCATCTCCCGCCCGAGGCAAATGCAAATAGCACTCACAAACCGTGATGTACTGACATTGGTTGAAGCCAGTCAAAACAACCTTAAAAAAATTGACGTCTCGTTTCCTTTAGGTAAATTCATCTGCATCACCGGTGTATCCGGAAGCGGCAAATCCACGCTTATCGTAGAAACTCTTTACCGGGCATTGTTTGCCCACTTTAATCCGTTTACCAAAGATAAACCCGGTGCGCATAAGGAAATCAAGGGGTTGGAACATATTGATAAAGTGATCCTTATCGATCAGTCACCGATCGGCCGCACCCCCAGGAGTAACCCGGCAACCTATACGGGCATCTTTTCCGTCATCCGTGAGATTTTTGCAATGACGAACGAATCGAGACTTCGCGGATATAAAACCGGCAGGTTTTCCTTTAACGTCAAAGGCGGTCGTTGTGAAACATGCGAAGGGGAAGGGCAAAAGAAGATTGAAATGCAATTTTTGTCCGACATCTACGTGACCTGCGAAGTCTGCCGCGGGTACAGGTATAACGCGGAGACACTCGAAGTCCTCTATCACGGGAAAAATATTGCGCAGGTCCTGGACATGACCGTCGAGGAAGCGCTTGCGTTTTTTACTCGTATCCCAAGTCTCTCAGAAAAAATGAAAACTATTTTCGACGTGGGCCTCGGATACATCCATTTGGGCCAACCTGCCCCAACCCTATCCGGCGGCGAGGCACAGCGGGTGAAAATCGCGACGGAATTATCGCGGCGGGCGACAGGCCGGACCGTATATATTCTGGACGAACCCACGACCGGACTGCATTTTGCCGATTTGGAAAAATTACTGCACGTCCTGCATCGGCTGACTGAACTGGGCAACACGGTTATCGTCATTGAACACAATCTGGATGTAGTGAAAAATGCCGACTGGATTATCGATTTGGGGCCGGACGGCGGAGATAAAGGGGGAGAGGTGGTCGCGGTGGGCTCGCCGCGGGATATCGCAAAAATAAAACAATCTTATACAGGACAATTTTTAATGAACTTAG
>JAPLWC010000015.1 GCA_026396845.1 Candidatus Gottesmanbacteria bacterium | reverse complement strand
ATTCCATCATTTCTATCTCGTAGATACCCGCAGCGAAGTTTATGTATTAACCATCGAAGAATCTTTTTCTGAGACGTCTTCTGGTAGAATACTACACTCGCACGAACTTGATATCCGAATATATAATCTTTTCGTCGAACTAATTGTAGAAAAATAGAACCATCTCCATCGAGAAAACCAGCGATATACGCTTTTGTCTTTTCAACCACAATACCTCGTCTTCCCACGGTATTGCCCTTTTTCGTTCAGTCAAGAAAGGAGGGTTTCACCGTTATTAGCCAAATTTATACTTCAATGTTACCATTGAAGGTCGCAATAAACAATTACGACGTTCTGAACCCAGCTCGCGTACCCTTTTAACCGGCGAACAGCCGGACCCTTGGGAGCTTCTCCACCCCCAGGATAGGATGAGCCGACATCGCTGTCGATTTTCTTCCGTTACCGGAAGGTTCTGACTATACCTTCATCCCGATTGTTATCGGGAGCTAGCCGTCTGATAGATGTTTGAGAAATCTATCTCACCCCGCCTTTGGCGGGGATCAGTCGATACGGGGTCTGATATTTATCAAACTTCCCTCGGTATTCCCCTTTATATCTGTATAGATAGAAAGGGCTTCACCGATTTGAGCTAGTACATTCCATTCCGTACACAAACGGGTTACATTTTGTACGGAACCAGACTTATATATCACTATATAGGCGCCCCGATGCAATTGCATAAGGTGCCAAACCGCCCCGTCGCTATGGACGCTCGGGAGCGATCAGCCTGTTATCCCCAGAGTAGCTTTTATCCGTTAAGCCCGCTACCTCCCACGAGGTATGCGAGGATCACTAACACCCGCTTTCGCGTCTGCTCGACATGTACGTCTCGCAGTCAAGCTGGCTTATCGCGTTTGCACGACAAGTCCTGGTTTCCATTCAGGATTAGCCAACCTTTGTACGCCTCCGTTACACTTTTGGAGGCAACCTCCCCAGTTAAACTGCCCACCAGACAGTGTTCCCCGCCAGGATTTTTATGCTGGCGCGGGTAAGATTTCGTCATTCCGAAGAGTGGTATTCCATATTTCGTCCCGCCTTGCGGCGAGGACTCCCACCTATGCTCGACAGTCAAAATAACGTCCTCAGTGCCAAGTTACAGTAAAGCTTCATGGGGTCTTTTTGTCCATGTGCAAGTAGGCCGCATCTTCACAGCCATTTCAATTTCGCCGGGTAACAGTTAAAGACAGTCACTAAGTCATGCAACCTTTCGTGCAGGTCGGAACTTGCCCGACAAGGAATTTCGCTACCTTAGAACAGTTCACTTTGTTATATATTACGGTTGGTTACGTAATCTCATGGTCGCCCATGAGGTCGGACTATATCATCCCCCTCTTTTTACGTAAAAAGAGCGGGGGTTGACGTATAGTCTCTGAGGATAAAACTATGAATTATGATAAATCAGGTGGAGGTTCTACTTCCATTTTTTCTTTACCTGAAGCTTCCCAAGATTTTTTAGGAAATAAACGTTGTTTTATGGCGTTTATTAGATCTCGTAATCCAATTTGGCTTTTTGGCCATGAATCCGGATCTCCTAAATCAATTGGTTCCTCCTCTACTCTTACATTCATAGTAATCTTTCCTGCTGATTGACCGCAGTTGCGTATTTTTACCACACATGGCGTGGTAACGCAACATTCTATCCTTTTTCAGGACGGTTATTCCAGCATTTAGTCAACTTTTACAACTACAAAACTGTATTTTATAGTTACTGCTGCCGTTCACTGGAGCTTAAAAAATCGGCTTCTCTCTTGCGAAAGTGACCAACCTTTTTTAACTTACCAGCACTGGGCAGGTGTCAGCCCCTATACGTTGCGTTTCCGCTTCGCAGAGACCTGTGTTTTAGTTAAACAGTTGCTTAGTGTCGTGTGTTGAAACCCCCTCCTTTCTATCTACGGTACAATCCCGAAGATATCTCCTTCTATCGATACAAAAAACTTTGCAGTTTTTCCATAGACAGAAAGGAGGGGGCAAGGCATCTCCCATAAGTTACGCCTAGTTTTTGTTGCCGAGTTCCTTTAACTGCTGTCGCCCGCTTGCCTTGGTATACTCTACCAGCGCACCTGTGTCGGTTTGTGGTACGGAAAACATATGCTTCTCAACGAAAATTTTCTCGAAAGCAGAATTATCTCTCTTGCCCTTGCCTTGCGGCTCAGACTTCCCTACTTCTCAATTTAACGCAATAACGGATTTGCCAGTTATCACTATTTTGAAGCTTAACAGCCAACGAATCAGCTGCGAGACCAATCCTCCTTTGTCAATCCTTTGAGTCTTTATTAGCATATACTTGTAACGGAATATAAACCGTTTCTACATCGAGCTACGCCCCCAATAGGGGCCTCGCCTTAGTTCCGACTAACCCGAAGTCGACGAACGTTGCTTCGGAAACCTTGCGCATTCGGCATGAGGGATTCGCACCCTCAAACGCTACTCATTCCGGCATTCTCACTTCTGTCCGCTCCAGCTACCCTCACGGGCTGGCCTTCACTGCAGAACAGAACGCTCCCTTACCACTTGTACTTCGATTGCTCTCCATACAAATTTCAATCGTCGGTAACATACTTGAGCCTCGATCATTTTCGGCGCCACGGCTTTCGTCCAGTGCGCTGTTACGCGTTCTTTAAAAGGTGGCTGCTTCTAAGCCAACTTCCTGGGTGTTTTAAAACCATGACTTCCTTAACCACTTAGTATGTATTTAGAGACCTTAGATGTGAATCTGGGCTGTTGCCCTTTAGACACACGCGCTTAGCCGTGCATGTCTGACTGGCCAGATACTCGCTTTCACTACGCCTCCTCAACTTACGTTGATTAGACTTGCAGAGAAACGGTAACTCACCGGATCATTCTTCAATAGGCACGACGTCATCCCTTGCGGGACTTCGTCTGTTTGTTAGTTGACAATTTCAGGTACTATTTCATTCCCCTTCCGGGGTGCTTTTCACCTTTCCCTCACGGTACTTGTTCACTATCGGTGTATTCATGTATTTAGCCTTGGATCGTGGTCGACCCGGATTCCCACAGACCCTTCGTGGTCCATGGTACTTAGGAACCAATTAGCGGAAATTATCGTGTCGAATACGAGGCTTTCACTCTCTCTGGCCGCCTATTCCGAGGCGTTCTTCTACAATAATTTCATCACATATCACTGGCCCTACAACCCTCTCCCTTACGGGAAAGTTTAGGCTGATCCGCTTTCGCTCGCCGCTACTGACGGAATCTCTATTGATTTATTTTCCTCACCTTACTGAGATGTTTCAGTTCAGATGGTATCCCATCCCGCACTATATTTCTCTTTCGAAAAGTTTTATGCGGGACTCCCCCTTGCGGGGTGGGTTACCCCATTCGGAAACCGTCGGATCGGGGGATTATAGCTCCTCCCCGACGAATATCGCTGCTATATGCGTCCTTCCTCGGCATGAATACCCTGGGCATCCATTGTCAACTTGTAGCGTTGCAGAGAACAAAGAAGGTAATCCGTATGGATTACTCGCCTTGTTCTTTCTCCAACAAAATTGTTTATCACGTGATCCCGCAAAGCGGGATTTTACGTGATTTGCAGTAAGAGTTAACCAACCACGTAAAATGGCTTGCGCCATCACGTGGCTAGCCACGTTAGACCGCATAGCGGCTTTTACGTGGCAAGTGGATTACCCCTTACGATGCAACTACTTGTTTCAAATTCTTTCCATAATAGGAATTGCACCTACACTATGGAAAAGTCGTTTCGATTTTAATGAGCCCCGTAAAATCTCTCGCGTTGCTCGCGATCACGGGGTAAACCATTTTTTAAAATAGCTTACCTCGAAATCGTTGCTTGCAACGTGGCCCGAAGGGCTTTACGTTGTGGACCCGGGCGGAGTCGAACCGCCTGCCTCTTCATTGCAAATGAAGCGTTCAACCAGGTAAACTTCGGGCCCTGATTGGATCCAAAAAAACCCCGCCTATGATGCGGGGCTACTCCGCCAGCTGGCGGATCAACTCCTTGAGGCGACTACACACGCAAACACTGCCAGATTTGGTTTCGGTTTGAATATGGTTGGTTGTGTCTCATGAATTGAAATATCGGCCGTGCATCTAAGGGCAAATATGTATTCTATCCGGTCCAGCTTCGCTTGTCAACAGCGGTTATCTAACATTAATGCGTGGCCGGTTCGTATCTAACATTACTGATCGCAATTGCTGTTTTATCTCTTCATCTTCAACCAAAACATCAAGTGAGGCTCCTTGCCGAGGAGGTACGGTTTCCATAGTTGATCCATCTTTAAGATTTAAAAATTGTACGCCGGTATTCAGCGCGCCTATTTCTGCCGCCGTTCCTAACCCCGCAAGAAAAATCCGCATGTTTGAACACGCAAGCTGTCTTGATATCCCTCGCGCATGTTCAAGTATTTCATCATTCGTTTCATAAGGACTTAATAAGCGACCTACAACATGAGTTGACGTCAACCCGTCTCGATGTATGTCAGCAATCAGAAGAACAAATCTTTCCCACGCGTCGACTGTGCGCAATTGCTCAGGAGCAAACTGTCGATAATCAGCAATTGATACATCACCACTATTAATTTTTGGTATTTCAGGTGTTCCCATACCTATTACTATTTCATCGCGGAAAGGATCCGCGTGAGAGCGAGGTAAAAGGCAGCCGTGCGGAGGTCAGTTTTGTACTTCTTTGAGGCCAGCCAGACGTTGGTTGCTTCTTTTTCCATTTTAGTTTTCAGCTTCCGGTTGACCACGTCTTTGGTCCAATGCTGGCCTTTAAGATTCTGTTCCCACTCGAAACAGGACACCGAGACACCGCCGGAATTAGAAAGGACGTCGGGGATGACCGGTATGCCGCGTTTATATAATATGGTATCCGCCTCGGGCGCGGTCGGGCCATTGGCCATTTCCAATATCACTTTTGCTTTGATCTTCCGTGCGTTTTGACCGGTTAACACATTCTCAAGTGCCGACGGCACTAAAATATCAACGGGTAATTCCAAAAGTTCGGCATTCGTTATCGTCTTGCCTTTTTTGAGATCGCAGACGGAACCGGAACAATAACAACCAGCCAATCCGCCAGCTGGCGGACCGTGTTTCTTTTTACATTCCAACGTCAACTCAGGATTTATCCCTTCCGGCACGTAAATACCGCCTTTGCTATCCGACACCGCAACGACTTTCATGCCCGCGTCTATCAAAAATTTGGTCACATTGTACCCGACGTTCCCGAATCCCTGGACTGCGGCCGTAAGGTTCCCTGTTAATTTCAAGTGCTTTAAAATTGCCTGAAGCACATACAACCCGCCCAATCCAGTTGCCTCTTCCCGACCCTCGCTCCCGCCGTCTTTTAGTAATTTTCCTGTAAATGTTGCGCGCAATTTATTATCTTTAGACCTTTGAACTTTCATAAATTCATCAAGCATCCAGCCCATAATCATGCCGTTCGTATTCACGTCCGGCGCTGGGACATCCTTATCCGGACCGATGTTATCTGCAATCGCGCGCACATACCCGCGGCTCAGCCGCTCCAGCTCCCCCGCTGATAACGATTTGGGGTCTACAATAATCCCGCTTTTACCGCCGCCCAAGGGAAGATCGGCAACCGCACACTTCACGGTCATCCAAAATGACAGGGCCTTGACTTCGTCCAGAGATACCTGCGGGTGATATCGGATGCCGCCTTTGTACGGCCCGCGCGCGTTGTTAAACTGCACACGGTATCCCTGAAAAATTTTTAGACTTCCATCGTCCATTTTCACGGGAATCGTCACATTGAGAATCCGCTGCGGTTGGGAAAGAAGGGTTAAAAGAAGCGTGGATTCTTTTTTGGAAAAGAACTTCGCAGCTTTTGCCAACTGCTCCATCGCGCTTTCAAACGGGTTTATCCTGAGCGAAGCCGAAGGATTGATATTCATAGTTAATAAAATAATTCAAACTTCACTTGTGTATTGGGGACTCCGGCGGATTTCAGTTTTTCGCGCATGTCGTTAACCATCTCTTTACTGCCACACAAATAATAATCGGAGTCTGCGATGTTCTTCTCATTATTAAATATATGATCTTGCACATGGCCCTTCCGCCGGCTGGCGGATTCCTGCCATGAAGCCATCGGCTGCGAGAGCGTCAGGACAAACCGGAAGTTGGGATATGTATGCAAAAATTGTTCAAACTCTTTCTGCCAAAAAATGTCCTCTTCATGACGTAAACCCCAATATAAAACAATTTCAGAGTCGGAAATACAATCCAAAATCATCGAATGAAACGGCGTGACACCGGTACCAGTGCCTACAAATACTTTTTTACGGTGAGACTCACGGTCCAGGATAAACGCCCCTAATGGCCCCATAAATTCCATCGGGTCCCCGACCTTGGCTACCAGCGCCCACTTCGAATACGGTCCCATGGGAGACACATCGTG
>JAPLWC010000054.1 GCA_026396845.1 Candidatus Gottesmanbacteria bacterium | reverse complement strand
GTTCCCAGATATATATCACGTTCAAACGAGTCTTTCCCCGTGACATCTGCGGGTTTGCTGCCTGAATTGACGCCCTTAATAAGCCCTTGACTGTCATAGGTCATTTCGTATGCAATCGTCGTCATCTTACTAGCTAACCCTTTAATAGAAATAACAACGGTGTTGGCTGCACTTTTACTTTCGGTCAAATCAACGCTGATGGATGAGTCAACAGGAGGGAGCATAACCGGAGTAATATCCTCCGTCACCTGCGTTGCCGGTTTACCGGAAAACACTGCTTTATAGACAACAAATCCCGTAACCAGCAGAAGAAGTACTAAAACACCAATAATAATTCCAGTTTTTTTATTCATAAATTCAGCTTACAGGCTACCCAACTTTTCGTCAATATAGGCCACGAGTTTGCTGATATTGACGCGATCCTGCTTGGTCGTATCGCGGTCACGGATAGTCACTGTATCATCCTCAAGCGTCGTGTAATCCACGGTGACACACCACGGAGTACCTGCTTCGTCCTGAGCTAAATACCGTTTTCCGATATTGCCGCGCGCATCCCATGCGGTCATATACCGCGCTTTGAGTATCGCATACACTGCCTGAGCTTTTGCTGTAATATTTTCCTTGTTTGAAACCAGCGGGAACACAGCAACCTTTTTCGGCGCAAGCCTCGGATCAAGCTTGAGAACGACCCTTTTTTCCCCGCCTGCATCGCTATGCGAAGCATTGCGGACAGGTTCCTCGTGATATGCCTCCAAGAGAAAAAAAAGTGCCGCGCGGTCTACCCCGCCAGATGTTTCAATCACCCATGGCGTATATTCCTCGCCTGCTATGTCATCGCGGTATTTCAGTTTATGATTTCCTAAATCAAAATCACCGCGGTGATGAATTCCTTCAAACTCGCTCCATCCGAATGGTGCATTATATTCAATATCAGTCGCAAACCGCGCATAGTGGGCCCGTTCATGTTCTTCGTGATCCCGTAATCTCAAATGGTCTTTTGCCATCCCCAGTGATTCATACCACTTCATGCGCTCTTTTTTCCAGTAGTCAAACCACTTATCATCCCCGGGTTTTACAAAATATTCCAATTCCATCTGCTCAAATTCACGGCTTCTGAACGTAAAGTTCCCTGGCGTGATTTCATTCCGAAACGCTTTCCCGATTTGTGCGATACCAAACGGAATCTTTATGCGGGTAGAGTCCACGACGTTTCGGAAGTTTACAAATACCCCCTGGGTAATTTCTCCGCGCAAATACGCTTTTTCTTTCGGCTCTGTAACTCCGAGATATACCTCAGTTAATAAATTAAATTGTTTCGGATCGGTCCAACTTACTTTTTCCTTATGAGTTTTTTCATGCGACAGGAGAATTTCATCTTTATCCGCGCGGAACCGTTTATGGCACACCTTGCACTCCACAAGCGGATCCGCAAATACTTTTGTATGTCCTGAGGCTTCCCACACCCGGGGATTCATTATGATTGCAGCGTCAAGCCCGACCACATCTTCACGCATCTGGACCATGGACTTCCACCACTCCTTTTTAATATTATTTTTGAGTTCCGTCCCGAGCGGTCCGTAATCCCAAAATCCGGTAATTCCGCCGTAGATCTCACTGCCGGGGTAAATAAATCCTCGGCGTTTGGCAAGGGCGACAATACTATCAAGGTTGGTCATAAAGAAATTGTATCAAATGTTGAAGTGTGAAGCCAGCCGCACGGTTTTAAGATGCCGCTCCAAGAGTTGTTCAACATAGGAATCAAGCGATCCGGTCGGAGGTTTTTTCCCCCGTTCCAAAAAGCCGAGCGCGCGCAGCAGTGCCGCCGCAAAGCGCTCCCGTAGTACTTCGATACGTTCTTTTTTAACTGTCGCAAGCACGGCAAACGCGTCGCAAAGGAGCATAAATACGTCTTCGTGCACCTGCGCTTCCGGAAGAAGCCCGTCAATAAGTTCGCAAAGATAATACGCAGCGCCGACTCTGGCAAGATCCCTCCGGATCGCGTCGTACGACGCAACCGGCGACACTTCCGTCAGAGTATCCATCCCGCTCCCCTTATGAAGTGTCGCAATAACGCGGTTGAATACTTCTACATGCGGAGCGCGTTTACTCGATACTTTGCGTACACCACGGGCAAGCACCCGAACCTTGCCATAGTGTTTCGTAAATATAGTGAGAATCCGGTCTGCCTCTCCGACGTTTTTTCGTTTAAGAATGATGCCTTCTGCTGTATAGAGACGTGGGGCGCGCATGCATTACAATGTAAATTCCGTATCTGACAGGAGGGTCGTATTTATTTTCTCGTGGCCATTGAGCTTTACAATAACATTCTGGTCCGATGAACCTGACTGCCGCTGGATAAGAAGCCTGTATTTGCCGTCCGTCTCTTTGACCGGCGACGTATAGGTCATGGTAAGCTGTGCCACTCCCAAAGGATTGACAACGACAAACCCTTCAAATACGGTCTTCCCCAAAGTTTGGGACGTCGTCATCGGTAAGGCTTTACCGTCTTTGGGTGATTGTGTCCCTTTACTATCCTTCAGCATGCTGCCGGCAGGCACGTATACGCGGATCCAGTTCCGCAGCGGTGCATTAAGACACAGTCCGCCCGACTCAAGACCGCAATCGCTTCCCGGATACGGATTTTTATAATCAATGGTGAGATTGGTCGTCATCGTGCCGTCCGAGTTTACGGTTGTATCTTTCGTTATCTTTTCCGTAATAAACATGTTTGCCTTCGCTCCTCCCATGTTGGCCTCGTTGATATGGAGATAATCCCATCCTTTCCCATCCTGATATTTGAGAATCGCCGCGCTCTCCGATGCCGTCATGATGCGTCCTGCCATATTAAAGCTTTCAGCGGCTTTTTGGATCGTGGTATCCGTAAAGTAGGCCTGAATATGTTTATCCGATATCTCCGTAAGGAGCATCTGAAAGAGGTTTCCCCAATATTTGGACGGAGACACACCGAGGGCCATTTGCAACATGGCGCGCATAAGTTCACCGATTTCACCTTTCCGGTCGGTGCGGACGTAATTGACCGGACGTGAAGAATAGTCTTCAAGTTCGTAAATCGCCCCTGCACAGTTACAACGCTTATCAATCTCCGCGCTGAATACCCTACCACTTGCGTTAATGGGGCCCAATATTTTGAGTGTTTCCACGAGTACATGCGTATCCATGGTAATAATGCCGTCTATATTATGCTCCGTTCCGGACGTGTTGTTATACATGGACTGAAATTGCTGCATGGATACTTTAAAATCAGGTGATAAATTCGAATCGCGAATATTTAGATTGTATACACCGGGCAAGTATGTAAGGATTTCAGGCGGGGCGGGATATTTTTTCGTCCGTGCCGCATCCAGCGCATAAATATCATCGGATTTCTCCAAAATTGCCTTCCCGCCGACAAACCTAAACTGCGCGTATGCCGTCATGAAGCCGCCGGTAGGACGGAGTTCCTTGTCATTCTGGAAAATCACCAGATACCGCTTCTCATTGGGATACCCGAGAATATTCGGTAAATTGGTGAGCAAGGGCCGGGCGTTCACAAATAAGTTTGCGGCATTTTCTATAACCTCTTTGGCTCCCACCAGTTGCGGGCGGATGGATGTTTTCCCGATGTGGTCCGGATACCGGTTGGGATCTATGTAATCAATTTCTTTTCGGAGCGTATCGACAGAAGCTGCCATATCATTAATTTTCGGAACCAACGCGTTCATGGTTTTGACCGCAGTCTGAATCCTGTCATCTGCCGTACCGGAAACAAAATTGCTTTTGCCTTTAAGGCCAAGGATGTCCGCATTCGGCTCAAGTGCGGCTATTGCCGCGTCCCCCGCGTCGAGTGCCGCAAATCCGGCTTTTATGGCGTGGTCGCCGTCGGAAATATAGGCCCCCAAAAACGGTACTACTTTCAGCGCGAGTATTTTGTTGTATTCAGTCCGTAGTGCAGTTAAATTGGTCCGCGTGGTCACAAGCCCTTCCTTCGTTTTGACAAGATCCTGTTTCTTAATCGCGGCGCCGGTTTCGCGGGCGGCAGCAATGACTGCCGGAGCCTTAGCAATAACTCCCCGCAATGGCAAAAGCATAATGCCGATGACGGCAAGGACCAACACCACAATTCCCAGCGGGATACCGATAACTTTCCATGGAAATGATTTTTTTACTTTCACGGATGGATCCTTAGCCGGTATTGCCGGTGTCGTTTGTAAATCAATTTTTTTCAGTTCCTCGGGCATAGAATCATTTTCGGTGGTTCACGCACAATTGTCAACAATTACACCGCGCCTTTGCCGGAGATCATCGCCCAGGGACTCCGAAAAAGTATTGCGAAATCCATCATGAGCGACCGCTTTTTCACATAATCCGCATCCATCTTGATCCGTTTATCGAAGTTTACCTCACTTCTCCCGGAAACCTGCCAATGTCCGGTAATGCCGGGCTTTGCCGAAAGCACAATTCTCACCAGATCTTTGGTATGAGGGTATTTCCTTTGTTGTTCGACCAGTTCGTCAGGGTAATACGGCCGTGGGCCCACCAAACTCATGTCCCCTTTCAG
>JAPLWC010000003.1 GCA_026396845.1 Candidatus Gottesmanbacteria bacterium | reverse complement strand
GCAGGCACGAAAAATCCCGTATTTATGCTGGATGAAATAGATAAAGTGGGGACCGATTTCCGCGGTGATCCGTCGGCGGCCCTCCTTGAGGCGCTGGATCCGGAACAGAATTACTCATTCTCCGATCATTATCTGGAAGTGCCGTTTGATTTGTCCGACGTCTTTTTCATCACGACCTGCAATATTCTGGACACCATTCCGCCGGCTCTCAGGGACCGGTTGGAGGTCATCCATTTCCCCGGGTATACCGAGGACGAGAAGTTCCACATCGCCCGCGATTTCCTGTTTGAAAAACAACGGGAAATTCACGGGGTCCCGGCCAGTTGCGTCATGGTAACTGATGTGGCAATGTTCGAGATTATCCGCCGGTATACGCGTGAGGCAGGAGTCCGGAACCTCGAGCGCGAAGTGGCGACCATTTTCCGTAAAGTTGCCAAAAAGATTGCGGATATAAAAGGCAGGCGTCCGGTGTTTACGATTACACCCACCGTGCTTCACGAATATCTGGGACCCACAAAGTTTACGTCCATGCTTGCCGAGAAAAAAGATGAGGTGGGTATGACCACAGGGCTCGCCTGGACAGAGGCCGGCGGCGACATTTTATTTATCGAAGTTGCCCTGATGCCGGGCCGCGGCACTCTCACGCTTACCGGACAACTGGGGGACGTGATGAAAGAGTCGGGGCAAGCCGCAATGTCCTATGTGCGCAGCCGGTGGAAATTGCTGGGATTACAGGAGAAGTTTTTCCAGAAGATAGATGTCCACGTCCATGTGCCGGAAGGCGCGGTGCCAAAAGACGGCCCGTCAGCCGGAGCGGCGATTGCCACGGCAATTGTTTCAGCCCTCACCAAAATTCCGACCCACCGGACTGTCGCCATGACCGGCGAAATTACCTTGCGCGGCAGGGTCCTGGAGATCGGGGGCGTCAAGGAAAAAGTGATTGCGGCACACCGGGCAGGGATCGCAACCGTCATCCTTCCGAAAAATAATAAAAAAGATCTCGAGGATATTCCCAAAAGCGTTTCAACGGACCTTACATTCCACTTCGTCGAGCACATGGACGAAGTCCTTAAGCTCTCCCTTACCCGTCACCTCATAAAATCATAAACGAGTTTGGAGATTTTGGCTTCTAATTTACTTGCAGCTTCAACATCACCCGCGTTACTGGTGAGAATACCGATGTAATAGATAGTGTTGCCGTTTATGACGATACCAACATCATGAATCTCTCCGGTATCACCATCGCCGGTTTTATGATAGACCGTTACATCCTTGGGGAGATCTCCCGGGATACGGTTTTCGAAATCGCTGTCGCGCATAAACCCGAGCATTTCAGCAGTGAAGGAAGGATTGGCGACATTGTTGCCGTAAATTTTCCTAAGCAGCAGCTCCATATCTTTATTGGATGTTTTGTTAGCAGCCATGTCCGTTTGCGTGAGGCCCCAGCCGGTGATAATGGACTGCACCTTGGGTAATCCGACTACGTAATTGCCGAGTAAAAACGCTGCGGTATTGTCGCTTTTCTGCATCATGAGCCGCACAAGCGTTTTCACCGTATACGTCGTCCCCGGCGGATCATAGCGGATTGAACCGGTGCCGTAATCCTGTATATCCTCCGGTTGCAGTGTAATGACCTTATCAAAGTTCACATTTCCGTTTTGTGCTTCGTTGTAGAGGGCGGCCATGATCGGCAGTTTATTCACTGATGCACCGGTAAACATTTCCGCCTCGTTCATGCCCATGGAAAAGTTCGAGTGGTAATCGACAACATACACGGAGTAGTTTTTCAGGGTATTACCGACGGCAGTTTGGATTTGTTTTTTTAAGTCGGCAGGGTCCTTGCGGATGGTAAAAATTCCCAGGACTTTTGTATAGGCGTCGTTTTGAAGAGGAGACACAGACGCCCGGGTTTTTTCCTTGGTAAACACAAAGACTCCCGTAGCAACAAGAAGACAAAGCAATAACAAAAGGATATGTGGTCGCCGCATAAAAAGCATTATAATACATACAGACAGGGGGTGATCATATGAAAAAAATACATCCGCACGATGTCGGTCTTATTCTCGGGGCGACCGTTTCCCTTATGCATATCGTTTGGTCGCTTGCAGTCTTCTTGGGTTTGGCAAATTGGTACTTGGACTTTATCTTTTCTCTGCATTTTTTAAGCAATCCCTTTGTGATTCAGTCGTTTGATTGGGGGAAAGCGATCATGCTCTGGGTCATCACGTTTGCCGTGGGGTATTTGATTGGCTGGGTGGTTGGTATTATTTGGAACATGGTAGGTAAGAAGAAATAAGACGTGAAACTTTTGCTTTCGATTATCGTGTGCCTGTCGGCAGGACTGATCGGGTCGCTGTTTACTTTTGCCGCAATCCCCACGTGGTATGCCACGCTTATCAAGCCCTCGTTTAGCCCGCCGAACTGGCTTTTCGGCCCGGTATGGACCACCCTCTACGTTCTCATGGGAATAGCGATGTATCTCGTGTGGCGGAAGAGGAAGTCATTGAATCTGTTCCTTATCCATTTGGTGTTTAACGCCGGCTGGTCTATCGTATTTTTCGGACTTCATTCGATTCTCGGCGGGATGGTGACGATTATCATTCTTTGGGGCCTTATTTTTACTCTTATCCGTACGTTTTACCGGATAGACCGGCGGACCGCATACCTTTTGATTCCGTATCTCGTGTGGGTGTCGTTTGCCAGCATTCTGAACTTTTCACTTCTTATCCTTAATCAAGGACTTTGACAGTGAGGTTCGTGTTGTCGTATGCGAACGCGAATTGCACGGCGCGATCAAACGTGTTGGTGATGTAGAGATTATGTTGCGCATTTGAGTCATGCGCGCCGGGAGTAAAGTAAATAGACACCCCGTATTCTTTTGGCACTTCAGGGATATTTGCAAAATCATGGTTTGTAGGCGCCAACGCCGCAAGCCCCGCGTCTTTCGCTGCCCAGTACAGAAGGGCTGCTAAATGGCACACGCCGTCGCCGTAGAGATACCCGTCGGATTTGAACCCGTCGGTATAGTTAAAGTGGGCATGCATGGTCTGGGTCACCCTGCCTTTAAACTGCGGCAGCACGTCCTCGTGGAACGCAAACACTTCTCCGGGTTTTAATGTAAAGCTATAGGATTGAGGTTTGGTCGGGTCTTTGCCGGTAGTATCCATAAGGGACAATGTATGTAATATGTTATACCGGAATATGTCATTGACCCAGGCGTCGGGGTAGCGGTCGGCGAGGCTAAACGCACGTTCGCTACGCACGCTTTCGGTGCCCAGCAGGTAGTCTCCGGCGACGGCTTTGGTGGTGGTAATGGCATAGATGGCGAGAGCCAACAGTGTGTTCACAGAAGCTAAATGATATCACACTATAAGCTATTTTTCAACTTCGGGTCAAGTGTCTGAGGAGCTTCCGTTTGGTTTTGTTGGCGCGGTCCAGGATCGCGAGCTCTATATTGACCGGTGAATTATCCTTGAGATACTGCATAAGTCCCATATCGTGGGGTGCTCTGTGGAATTTTTCCAAAAATTCTTCGTGCTTTTCCCGCGGGAGATACGTAAATATCACGTCCAATATCTCGTTCTGGAGTGTGGCATCCATGAGTTCAAGGATTTTTGTCCGGTCTCCGGGTTTTAGCTTGTGCTGGTCAAGCACCGCGACAATTTCTTCAATAACTATCAAATGATCGTAAAACAACTTTGCCATATTTTTTTATTCAGTATTCACAATTCACTATTCATTATTCACTTTGCTGCAAGCGGCGTCCCCGTACGTACATTGTACTCCACGGGCCCCAATGGAATTTCATTATTCGGATCGTTGACAAAAAATAGTACAACAGGCCCTTTCTGGGGGCCGACGTTCAGGCCCAAATATGCCATAACTTCAGGGCTGCCGCCGTACTGCTTGCCGGTAAAGTCCGCCGGACCGGAATCGGCTACGTCTGCAACAACGGTTTTCCCGTTTGCCGGATTTACGACCATGACTTTGCGGTATTTATACCAGTCGCGAAGATAATTGAGCCGTAGTTGCCAGTCCGGAAGATACAACGTCTGCACCGCGACGTACCATTTTTCTTTTTGGATGAGATCCTGGGTCAAACTGTCTTCAGTTTGTGCAAAATATCCCCACGCACCGCGGCCAGGTGCCATATTTTCAACGGAATCCCCTGGGAAGCGTGCCAGGTGCTGTTCCGCGCCGATTAAGCCATAACTCCTGTTGAGCCGTTCGCCCTGAAGCGAAGCTGTGGCTTCGATGCCCCAGACGGTTTTAATTTCATTTGATATAGCATCCTCTTGTGCGGCAGTCAAAGGGGTTACATCTTTGGGCAGAAGTGTTGCGAGCTGGTTACTCAATTCACGGCGAAGTTGATCCGCGTTGAACACGGCAAGCTGGTGGGCAGGGGTTGAGAGTACCTGTTGGGTAAGCGGCTGGGCAAACAGCATGGCGCCGGTAAGGCCTACGGAAGCTGCGACCTTTGCGGCATGCTGGCGTATTTGTCCTGGTGTTATTCCGTGCTTACGGAAGAATGTTACGGCATGCGGGTGGCGCTTGCGGAGCTTCTTTTGGGAGATTTCCGCCTGCCGCTCTAGACCGAGGTAGAGTTTGCTGGTATTAAGCGTTCCTTTGTACATCACGTATTAGTATACTACACGTATGGGCGCTAAAATCTATTGGTCGGCAGAAGTGAATAGGACAAGCAATGCTCTGGATACCGAGGAGGGCGTGTTTACGTGGGATGATCCGAAACGTATTGCTGCCTCGCTTAAACGAAGTGCAGACGAAAGTATCCGCCGCAAAGCGCCGCCGTTTATGTCTGCCATGTCGATGCTCAACTTCTACATAAACCGCGCGGGAAAGAATCTTCCTGCCGGCCGCCTCAAAATTCTCAATCAGGCGAAAAGCGAACTGCGGATACTGTATAATAAAGGATAGGAGGCACGACATGAACGGAAAAACTACATTTCTTGTTATTATTTTGATAATTTCAGCCGTGAAGGCAGGCTTGGTGGCCGAGCACGGACCTGATGCGGCAACTATGACGATTACCGTGTCCAAAATCGTCGGGAATTTTGCACAGGGTGGCGCATCGGCGACCGGCGGAGGCGGCATGTGGTTTGCCGCAAAAGTCGGCGACGTCTGGAAGCTCGCCTGGGACGGCAACGGGACGATTTCGTGTGCGAGTATTAACCCGTATAACTTCCCGACCAGTATGATACCGGAATGCTGGAACGAGACAACCCAGAAAAACGTCACGCGGTAAGCCTAAGAGGCTCACTTCCCTGCGGCGCGGATTTCCTCATCGCTCATACCGAAGTGATGACCTATCTCATGAAGTACCGTATTTCGCACCTGCTTTTTAACGGCGTCAGGATCGTCCCCGAATAGTTGGACAATGGGCCCGGCAAAAATAATGATTTTATCCGGTAATGCCCCCTGATAATTGGCTCGTTTTGTCTGAGGTATGCCGCGGTAGAGCCCAAAGAGCGTACTGCCGGGCGGCGTGCCGCCGGCGATAAGGTCCCCGCGTGTCGGCCAGATTTCTACTACAACCTCGACATTATTGAGTGCCTTGGCAAACGCTTCGGGTAGACCGTCAAGCGCCAAAGCCACGAGATCCTCGAAGTCTTTTACTGTCATGACGACTATTGTACAATAGATGCATGGAACCTACATGCCCGCAGTGTCATGTTATTGTGCGGCCCACGGATTATTTCTGCTCAAACTGCGGGAAGAGCCTGCACGCGAAGCCGTTATCCACGAGTCTTACGACGGAGATTATGTATTACGCCGGCAGTCTGGTCTTACCGCCGCTGGGATACTGGTGGGGGATTAAGTATCTCAAACAGACTGACGCGGTCAGTAAGCGGATCGGGATCGTTTGCATAGTGCTTACGACCATATCGTTTATCGTTACATCAATTTGGATTGTGGATTACATTAATAAGATCAGTGCTACGGTGAATACCCAGATCAACGGCGCGCAGGGGTTTTAGGGAGAATACATGCCAATTTTAGAAGCTGAGCCTATTATAGGTTTTATAAGAAGAATTCTACCATTTGGCAGACTTCCTCCGTCTGATGATGGTATAGAAGAATATATTGATGTAGGTTTAGAGCGGTCTAATACAGAACGTGCCGAAAAAATAGCATCACGTGTCAGGGATAACGGGATATACAGATATGGTCCGATGTGGGCTGAATATAATGGTGTATTGAAAGACGACAGGGATGTTTTTCTTCAAGCGTCAGATGATGCTTTAGTAGTACATATTGCCTCCAAAGGCCGTGGCGATACGAACGTGCATATACGGTGGGATCGTAAACAAAAAATTGTGAATATGCTCGAAATAAGGGGTCCTGATCATAATAATCAACAAGCGCTCTCACGCTTTGAGGTCTCGCGCAATTTTGCATCAATGTTGGGATCAATAGAAAAGGCCAGATTCTCCCCGCTCCTTGGGTTTTAGATCGGGAGGGATTCCTGCCCGGAAGGGGGAGCCACAATTTTAGTTTCTCTTTTCGTTTTCTGCTCTTGCCGCACCATCTTTGCAATCGAAAACTCCAGAAGATCGGTCTTGAGGATGACAAACACGCCCGTGGCTCCGGCAGGGATCTTCCTGGCTTTTAATTTTTTGGCAATAATCCACCTGCGGATTGTGCCGGGATGTTTTTTAAGGAATGCGGCAGCTTCCTGTACCGTCAATATTTCATTCACTGCAGCGCTAGTATAACCTTTTTCTTTTAATTTGCAATCCACTATGCAATATTTTGCAACATTATGCAATATCTTGCAATATCTTGCAATGTTCGTTAGACTGGATACATGAAGTTCCCGCCGGTTTTTACCCTTACCCAGACGATACAGCAATTACTCTATGATCTGGACGTTTTAAAAGCGGGGTATGAACTCCGTCCGGTACCGGCAGCACAGATTATCAATCTCCGGCGTGCGTCGCTTTTGAAAAGTTCACTCTTCAGCGCACGGATTGAAGGAAATCCGTTAGAATTATCTGATGTTGATGATATTCACCCGGGTAATCAAAATACGCGTACGATAGAAGTGTCCAATTTGGTTTCTGCATATGAAAAGCTATCAGATATCATCGGTCAGATTGTGACGCCGGATACGCTTAAAAAACTGCACTCTTTGGTGCTTCGGGATATTTCGGCAGACGCGGGCCATCTGCGAATGGAGGAATCCGCAATATATAACCAGGCCGGCACAGCTGTTTATCTTCCGCCGGCTCCGCAAGACGTTCGAATGCTGCTCGATGAGCTTTGTGTGTACGTGAATATGACAAAAGATGCCCCAGCCGTCGCGGCGGGAATGGCGCACATATGGTTTGAAAAAATCCATCCATTTCTGGATGGCAACGGAAGGGTCGGAAGGTTGCTCTCCTCCTATATCCTGAAAAAGGGCGGATATGACTTTAGCGGCCTCGTGCCGTTTGAACAGTATCTGGACGAGCACCGTGATGACTATTACTATTTTTTAGGGCGGGATACACAGGATGTGACGGAATTTGTAGAATTTTATCTAACTGCACTTCTTTCGCAAGCTAGAATATCGCTCAAAACCGCATATGAGTCTGGCAAGCCCGATAAGTATGCGGAGTTGTTGCCTCGCAGGGCAGAAATTATGCGCATGATCGAAGATCACAAGATCGTAACTTTTGATTTTCTTGCCCGAAGATTCCGGGCGGTAGCAGTCCGCACACTTCACAATGACCTTTCGCAACTCACCAAAGCCGGATTGGTGCAAAAAATGGGTTCCACCCGTGGGGTGAGTTACACGGTACGCAATCCATAGTAGTATAGTGGAGATGGTATGGATGGCACGGTACAGGTAAGGATTACAGTGCGCAAATACCTCTGGAGCGAGTTCGTCCACGACGTGTGCTACGTGTTGTATGCCACCATCATGATCACGAACGCCCTTTCAAAACGGTATTTTCATCTTAGTCTCAGGCAAATAGCCCGGGGAGTTCGCACGGCAGTTCAATGGATCTATTGGATAGCATTAATCGGTATTTGGAGTTTCGTTCTTATTGCCGCCGCCCTCGGCGGGCGGTAATAGGGTATAATTTGAGCAATCCACTCATGAAATCACATTTTCAGTTTGCGCAAAGACTGGTGAGGCTCATGGATACAAAATTTAATTTTTTTGGTATCCGGTTTGGCATTGACCCCTTGTTGGATTTCTGGCCGGGTTTCGGAAGTTTGATAGGGGCGGGTATATCCTCTTATCTTTTTTGGATAGCCTACCGGTTGAAGGTTCCGTCACGGATATATTTCCGTATGGGATGGAATATATTTTTGGACTTCATCCTGGGTGAAGTGCCGCTTCTCGGGGCAGTCTTTGATGTTTTCTACAAGGCAAATGTACGAAACCTTGCACTCCTGACCCCATACGTCAACCCGGACGTTCTTGAAGGGGTGATATTCCAAGCGTAATTTGCCCGCAAGAGTGCTATAATCTGCCCACCGCCATGATGAAAGCAGAATTATATGATTTGGACGGACTCGTTATTCATAGTCCTCTTCCTTTTCCGATTGGGGCAGTTTCAGAACATTTTCGTGTCCGGCCGGTGAATTATGAACCTCCTCCCATTGTGCCGCTAACCAGGGATGTAGACGAGACATATGCCATGTCCGTGAAACAAATATTTGCCTATATTGCTTCATCGATGCGGTCCGTCGACCGGGATACGTGGTATTTTTTATGGGAGAGGACTGCCGATATTTACGGGAATACCGGTGGGCCGAACAAGCGGCCCTGGATAGATATGACGGTACGGACGCTTGAAAAAGGATTAGTGTATACACGTTTTAAGGACATATTTTTCAGGCCTTCGGGGGTAAGCGGAGTAGAGAGTAAAGGCGCAGCAATTTTGGAACTCATTACGCAGTATGACGACGTTACGCATTATGATGACGACCCGTGGGTTATTTTCGGACTGGCGAAAGCGTTTCCCGCGGAAAAATTTCCCGGCGTCAAGTTTATTCTTGTTCAGGAACTGGATGCCGGAATCCTCGCAACTCGTGAAGAATTAGAACGTTTTCCCAATGTCCGGCGTGAAGCATGGCGGGAAATCTTAAACCGTAATAAACGCATGCAGTGAGGGGGAGTATTCACTCGCACGTCTCCGATTTTTCAAACCCTGCTTCTCGCGCCTCCGCTTCCGTGCAAAACCAGTCGTCGCCCTGATGTTTTTCAATAATTACCAAATCGTACCAGCCACATGTAGGGGTATAGTATATTTTTGTATCCTTAAGTCCGTCGAAGTTTCCTTTTATAACACAATCAGGGTCGGGAGGTTTAAGTTGATAACATACCGGGCTGTAAATACCAACATTGTTGCCTCGTGCATACGCATTTGCACTTTTCATCCGCTCCGTCTGGCTTCCCCCATGTCCGTCGAACTCTGCAAGCCCCGCACGTACCATTACTTCATTAATAAGAGTTTTATTTTGGTAGACGAGCGTCATGACCCGATTCGATCCGCGGTCAATAATAGGTTCCCGGAGCTGTACACGCTTACCGAGTATTAAATCAGATAGTGCTTTTTTAGCATCCTGCCCCATGCAATTTTCCAGTTCGGGTGCATTCAAACCATAGAGACGGATCGTCTGGCGGTTTTCAATGAAAAACGTATCTCCATCCACGACTTCAATAACCTTTTCTCCTTTAAAGTACGGCAGGTTGCCGGCCGCAAGCGCCCCGCCGCCTATTGTCACCGTTCCTAATGCCGCCACCAGCAGCTTCATCCAGCGCGGAATTGTACTTTTCTTTTTCTTCGCCATAGTTCCAGTATATATCGAAGGAGTTTGCCCTGTCTGCTATTCACTATTCACGATTCTCTATTCATTTTTATTAGTTTTTGTGCGTGAGGGGAGTATTCAATTTGAATGATGAGGGATGGCGGAAAGCGCAAGGCAGATGTAAAATAAAGTAAACAACGTAAACAAAGAAAGAAGATCATTGTGAAATCGAAAGTGGTCGCGAATCAATGGCTTTTTGTTGATGAATCCGGAAAACCAGAAGTCTATTCCTCAAAAGGAGAAAACCTGGTTACCAAAGGGTTTGCCTCAAACTTTTTGGTGCTAGCGGCTGTGAGATCAGAGAATCAACTAGAGCTTCAACAGCAAGTGACGGAATTTCGGCTTTCTCTTTTGAAAGACAAAAAACTCACAACGATTTTTTCTTCCGCTTACACGCTTGATACATTTCATGCGCAGACCGATTATTTTGAGGTAAAGAAAAAGTTTTATTCTTTCATCACAACATTGAAAGTGAAAGTAGATGTACTTGTGGTGGAAAAATTACTTTGTTATGAGCCTCTCAAGCGTAGTCCCGGGAAAATGTATGGCGTTATGGCAGGACAACTTATCAAAAATCTCTGTCATCAGGTACAAAGTACAGAAATTATTTTTAGCAGAAAAGACAGCAAACTTAAACTTCGCCAGGAGCTAGAGGTAGAAGTTGAAAAAGTACGACTTGATTATCTTCAAAATCATCCTCAACTGAACGCAAATCTTACATTACATTATCACCATAACCCCCATTACACCCATGGTGGGTTACAAATTGCTGATTATATCGCTCATGCGGTATATCAGGTGTTTGAACGAGATAATAGAGAGTGTTATGAATTAGTTAAGCCTGTGATTGGTAAAATTCAGGATATCTGCAACAAAAAATACTTCACTCGAAGCAATCCGCTCTAACTATCCATTTAAGGAAGTGCGAACTTCGCACGTCTTATTAAACGGATTGCTCAAAATGAAGTATCAAATACAGTATAGAGAAAAGACCATTCTATTGTCAAATAAGAAGATAAAAAGAGAATATTTCATATGCCTAATAGTAAAGATTTACCCATTGTTGATCTTCCCCGCCACTAGTGTCATCACCAGCAGCTTCTTCCACCCAGCCC
This sequence comes from Candidatus Gottesmanbacteria bacterium, assembly GCA_026396845.1. Lineage (GTDB taxonomy): Bacteria > Patescibacteriota > Microgenomatia > UBA10105 > UBA927 > XYB1-FULL-47-11. The sequence continues at coordinate 5,286 of JAPLWC010000003.1, read as the reverse complement.
TTCGCGAAGAGCTGGGCCACCGCGGAATTGTGTTCTTCTTTTTCCTCCTCATATCTCCAGTATATATCCTACCCGGACTTTTCAGTGAATTTCAAGTTTAGAGGGGTAAGTTGATATCATTTGATCTATATATTTCTAGTTGACCCAGAATAAATAGTCGGGTAGCATAAAAGCATGGAAAACCTGCCGATCACCAAGCGTCAGAAGGACATGCTTTCCATTCTTTACCGTTATATAAAGAATGAGGGCTACCCGCCAACATTTGAAGAGATGCGTGAGAGCCTCGGTGTTTCTTCTAACCAATCAGTTATTGATTTATTAAGTAAACTTGAGAAAAAAGGATTTCTTAAAAGTAACGCGTCAGCGGCAAGGGGGATTACCCTATTACCATTGGGATATGAAGCATTAGGGAAGCCTACGCTCGCGGCATTTTTAGGAATTACCAGTGCTGGAGCCCCGATAGACCCTATTGAAATATCCGGTGAGTGGCAACAAGTGTCGTCAGATGCCGCACTTTTGCGGGAAGAAGTTTTTTTGTTGAAAATTCACGGCGATTCCATGATTAATGCTGGTATCGATGATGGAGATGTCGTGTTAGTTAAAAGTGAGAAAGAGTTTATATCCGGACATATCGTACTTGCGGATATTGATGGCGAAAGGACGATTAAGCGTTTCATTTCCGATGATCAGCCGCCATACGTTTATCTGAGGCCAGAAAATCCAAAATACTCAGTCATTCCTGCAACGGATAAAATGAGACTCGTCGGTCGCGTGATTTCCGTATTAAAAGAGGGTTACTGGAAAGCGGTGAAATAAAGGAGGTATATGCCAACTATAAAACCAAATAGGGTTAGTGAGATTATTGATAAAGTTTTTGGTGATGCATCTATAGCCTATGGTCTGAAAGAATTTGAAGGGATCACATTTTCCGAAGTATTGGACATTCGAGAGGAAGAGCGTGGGATATTTACGATTAAAGATTTAAGGTCGGGTAACAGAAAATTGGTTTTCGATGAAACTAAACAAAAAGGGAGGCCCGAAGAAATTGTCCGCCAACTCTGGCTTTATAAATTGCATACGCAGTATGGATATCCGCTTGATCGGATAGATACGGAAAAAAGTATTCATTTTGGTCGAGAAATCCATGCAAAAGCGGCAGACATCGTAGTTTACAAAAAGGACAAAATCACACCATTTATTATCGTTGAGGTAAAAAGCCCGGATGGGAAAAAGGGCGTTGAACAGCTCAAAAGCTATCTTTCATCAGAAGGCTCTGAGATAGGAGTGTGGTCAAACGGCAAAGACCGCGTCATTTTATATCGTCCGTATCCGAAAGAATACCAGGATACATTAAGTGATCTTCCTCGAGTAGATCAAACCATCGATGATCTTTTTGAGATTAAGAAAAAATGGAGCAATTTGTCACCAAAATTTGATTTTGTGGAGATAGTGAAGCGAATAGAGGAACTTGCTCTTGCTGGATCCGGCGCAAACGTATTTGAGGAGATATTTAAAATTATTTACGCAAAGCTTTTTGATGAGAAACTCGCCAGAGAGCGCAGAGAAAATCAAGAGGTTTTGTTTCGTAAGTATCGCGATCCAGAAAAAACGTATGAAACTGTTAATCAATTATTTAAAAATGCCGCTCGCGAGTGGCCGGATACGTTTGAATCGTCAGACCGGATTAAACTATCTCCTGATCGGTTGAATATCTGTGTGCCGCTATTGGAAAACTACCGTTTGTTTGAAATCGGACAAGGTGAATATGAAATCATCGATAGTGCATTTGAGTACCTCATTACGGAGGTTGCAAAAGGTACGAAAGGACAGTATTTTACTCCCCGTCATGTGATAAAAATGTGTGTCAAGATGTTGAATCCCAAAGCAGATGAATACATTATAGATCCGGCCTGCGGATCAGGAGGATTTATTCTTCACAGTATGTATCACGTGTGGGATCAGTACCTAAAAACCGAAGCTGCGCAAAAAGCGTATGCGGGTCGATACCTATTTGGTATCGATTTTGATGACAACATGCGACGTATTTCTCAGGCACTTATGCTTATCGCTGGTGACGGAAAGCATCATATATTTAAGCGCAATTCGCTGGATGCCCGAGAATGGCAAGGTGCAGAGAGTGAGGACGCGCGCGTGGCGCTTCGTCCATTGTTGAACCAGACGGACAACCCGCAAGATACGAGAGAGAACCAGTTGAGCTATCGATATCTTAATTTTGATATCTTGATGACGAATCCGCCTTTTGCCGGTGAAAATCCGGAACAAGGACTGTTACGTCAATATGAATTAGCGAAAAAAGATAGCCATCTGCGTAATAACGTAGAGCGACATATTTTATTTATTGAACGTTCGCTTGATGCGGTAAGGCCGGGCGGAAGGATTGCGATTGTTCTCCCGCAGGGAGTTCTCAATAATACGAATATGGAATATATCCGTGAATGGATATTCCGGAAAGCACGGATACTGGCAGTTGTCGGTTTGCACGGTAATACCTTTAAGCCACACACAGGAACAAAAACGTCAGTTTTATTTTTACAAAAGCGGGAAGGTGAGCTACTTAAGGATTACCCGATCTTTATGGCGGTTTCTAAAAAAGCTGGAAAAGATAACTCTGGTGACTACGTCTACAAAAAAGATACTGCCGGAAATTACATTCACGATGCACGGTTTCGTAAAGTTCTCGACCACGATTTAGGCGAAATCGCTGACAAATTCATCGAATTTGCAAAGAAGGAAAGATTTGAGTTTTGGAAATGAAACATAATTTAAAAAAGAACGAAATACTTAAGATAATTTCTGAAATTAAATTTTCAGCTAAAAGAGACATAGAGCCGATTATCCAATGTTACAGAGATAAAAGTAATTGGATAGATAGTCAACAGCCTGGATTTTGGACATTGCCGAGAATGATTTTTCCAGAGATAGATGGTCTCGCCAGATTAAGATATGGAAGAGTCAATGATGAAGGATCAACAAAGGATAGCGTCAGATTTATGGAAGAGTATTTTTCAAGACCAGAGTATAAGAAGATAAGTGGTTTTCTGTGGTATATTTTTCGTCTCGGACTTCTTCATTCTCATTACCCAAAGGAAATTAATATATTGGGGAAAAATAGAGGATGGGGGATAAGTTTTAGGCTTACAGGAAAAGAAGTTTCGATGCATTTGAAGTTTTTTAATCCAATTAACAAAACCAATCTTATATTAGATGGAGAAGATTTTTACAACGATTTTGTTCATGCCATTGACCTTTATTTACTAGATTTCCAAAAAATTGATAAAGAGAAAGAACTGATGGATAATTTTTCAGTCGCTTATGTATCCATGATATTTCCAAGATCAGAAATGGAATTGAAAAGAAAGTCTTTTTTGAAAAATTTAGATAGTAATTTTTTTAGTTAATAATTATGTTTTCGATAATCAAAAAATCTCAACTCGAAGGGGCGAACCGGCTGGACGCGGAATATTATCAGCCAGAGTATTTAGAGTCAGCAGATAGACTTGATAAATTTCCAAGAAAAACACTTTCGGAAATAGCTCAGATTACTGATGGAAACCATTTAACTATTGCAGAACAATTTGTTAATTCTGGCACTCGGTATCTTAGGGGAAAAGACTTACAGGATTTTTTTATTTCTGATAGTGATCCGATGTATATTCCCGATAAGTTATTTCCGAAACTTAAGCGGTCTCATATTTTAAAGAAAGACGTATTGATTTCAATAGTTGGTACGGTTGGATTAATCAGTATTGTGGCAGATGACTTCGAGAGGCTTACGGGTAGTTGTAAGGTTGCCATTCTTCATGTAAAGGGTATAAACCCGTGGTTTTTGGCAGGTTTTCTTTTGAGTCGCTACGGTCAGGATCAACTACAAAGAAAAGTTGCTGGTGCTGTGCAGACCGGAATCATCTTGAAGGATTTATCAGATTTAGTGGTACCAATTTTTTCAGATGAGCAACAAGAAAAGGTTAGAGGTTTATTGGAGCAATCTTACGCACAGAAATCAGACAGCGAATCTTTATATTTAGAATCTGAAAAATTGCTTTTACAGGAATTGGGGCTTACGGATTTTCAAAACGCAGAGGATTTAGCGTTTGAGGTGAATTTTTCGGATGCGAAAAATGCTGGTCGCATGGATGCTGATTACTTCCAGCCGAAATACGCAAGATTGCAAGAAAAATTTTTCCAACATAATGGTAGAAAACTGGGAGATATGATGATAATAAAAAAGGGTTTCGAACCCGGGAGTGAAAAATACGAGGAAGAAGGTAAATTATTTATTCGCGTAAGCAGTCTTTCGATACAGGGGCTGGAAGATAAAGATCAAAAATATTTAAATAGTGATTTATATGAAAAATTAAAGAATGAATTCGAGCCAAAAGTTGGGGAAATTCTGTTGACGAAAGATGCGACCCCCGGAATAGCATATGTACTCAAAGAATCCGTAGAGGGAATAATTTCTGGCGGAATACTAAGGCTAAAACCAAGAGAAGATATGGAAGCAGAATATATAGCCCTTTGTATTAATTCAATAGTGGGTCATTCGCAAGTGGAACGTGATGCTGGTGGATCTATTATTGCTCATTGGCGGCCAGAGCAGGTTAAGGAACTATTATTACCGATATTACCAAAACCGACTCAGCAAAAAATTGCTGATTTGGTGCGAAAATCCCATGAGGCGCGGAAAAAATCGAAAGAACTACTCGAACAAGCGAAGCGAAAAGTTGAAGAGATGATAGAGAAAGGGGGTGACTAAAATGGCGTGGAAATTGACGAAAGATTACAACAATCCCATTTGGGGGCCTCGACCACCGAGAGCTCCAAGAGGACCAAGGCCTCCTAGACCACCAAAGGCGCCCGAAGCGCCACGACCTCCTAGACCGCCTGCGACTCCAGGATATAAATACGTGTGGCGAAAAGAAAAATGGTGAGATTGACAGAGAGGAGGTGATACCCATGAGGCACACAAAGAGTTATGTTTTGTCGCTATCTCAAGATGAAGCAATAAAATATCTTTACGAGGAGATTGAGGAGCTAGAAAGAAAACTGAGGGAGCTAGAAAATCGTATTAATGACGTTGAGCAATAACGAAAGAATGTACATCGTGGGATGGTTCTTTGAGTTGTTGTGACTTTCTAAAAATCACGAAGTTTATATAAGAATTAAAACATTTTGACGGTCTATAATATCATTGATCCATATAAAGACTTTCTCCATCAGATTTTTTAGATTTTGATAAATATAGATATTTGTTAACTATCTAACCAT
>JAPLWC010000006.1 GCA_026396845.1 Candidatus Gottesmanbacteria bacterium | reverse complement strand
CGGCGGTTTCCATCCATGATTATGGCTATATGAGCAGGCACTGTCGGTTTCATACTACGCGTGCTCCTTTTGATGGTTTGTTCACAATTATTTCCTTTATTCTCTGGCGAAGCCAGATCCTGCTCTGCAGGACTTTCATTACTTTCTTTTCATCTTTTCCTTCGCAAATGAGGTGAACATTCGGACCCGCATCAATCGTAAAGTACACCGGCAAACCGATTGCCCGCCAGCCCGTGACGGCATCCATAATCCGTTTGGTTGTATTGTTCCAATAAAAAAGCGGCGGGCTCTGCGTCTGCATGACGTGATGCATATCCAGGCAGTCTTCCTCAGTGACCTCACCGAATGCTTTAAAATTTTTTGTTCTCAGAGCTTCTTGAATGCGCACGATCCTGCCCGATACCGTCTCCAGCCGTTTGCCGAAATCCGGGCTTGTGGCCGCGCCGTCATGTCCCGTTGAGGAAGACACATGTTTTTGTGTTTGTTTAACAATGACCAGAACATCCCGAAGGTCCCAATACTCCGGCGGGTATAATGAATATGCAAAAGAATCCTCCCATTTCACAAATCCGTCAGGAATACTGCGGCATGCGGAACCCGATCCGAGGCGCGAAAGATTCGTTAATTCTTTTTCAGAAAGTTTTAATCCTAACGCTGCTGCCGCAGCCACCGTGAGCGCCGCAAATCCGGACGCAGATGAGGCTATGCCGGCAGATGTCGGGAACGAATTTTTTGTCTTCATATGTACTCTTTGTTGAATTCCTGCCAATTTCCGCAACCGGTCAATATGCGTGATGATTCTTTTTTTATCGAAACCTTCCGCAACTATATCTTGTTCGTAATCCCGTGAAAATTCTACGGTTGTTGTTGTAACGCATCCGCTTAAATTCATTGAAATCGATGCATTATATGGTAAACGTAATCGGGCGTCTTTCCTGCCCCAATATTTGATGAATGCGATGTTTGCGGATGCTTCTGCCGTTGCTTTCATCATAGAATCCCCACTTCGTGAAATGTTTGCTCGGCTGCTTTGGTCATCTTCAAAGATTTACTTGCGGCTAACAACCGGAGCTGACGGGGTTCAAAAAATTTAATGTCCGATACTTCGCTTGCCTCGGGACGAAACGGCCCGTCACTAACCCCCTGATACAGGGCTGCTCGCTCTGATTCCTGATCATTTACCGTAATAAATTTTTTTACAAACGTTAACGGCACGTCTATCCCCAACTCTTCCTTGAGCTCACGGTGGGCCGCCTCTTCATCCGATTGACCGCGGGTTACGTGCCCGGCGGCCGATATACCCCACAACCCGGGCTCCATATCTTTGGTCATACTGCGTTTCTGAAGTAACAATCTGCCCTTTGCGTCATACATGAGTACACCGACAGTCCGGTGAATCACCGATGGGTCATGATGGCACTCCCGGCGTGTTTTATATCCGAGGATGTTGTCGTTGCGGTCCACTACGACAAACAGTTCATCCTGATCGTCCGTTGTTCCTGCCTCGCCGGCCCGCTTCGCCGAATCGAGGCGAGCAGGCGGGTCAATCCGTACCCCCTGCGCGTTTGCCTTCACGCAAACGACTTCTCCACCGGCATGAGCGATCGCCTCTTCTACCGCTTTCCGCTTATCCGGTGAGGCAAGGGCGATCATACAGTCCCCACAGCCGGCACCGGATAGTTTTGCGCCCCACGCACCTGCCCTTTTTGCCGCTGCAATCAATGCCTCGAGTTTTTCCGAACTTACCCCGAGATCCCGGAGATATTCCTGGTCAAAATCCATAAGTCTGCCCGCGCGTTCCCAATCTCCCGAAAGCATCTTTTCCTTCGCCTGATCCACAATCTTAGCTATTCCCTGAAAAATCCGGTCTACTTTTTCCGGGTACTTTTTCCGCTTCTCGGCAACCATGTTTACAATCTCAACCGTATTACTTTTTACTTTGGTGTACCCGACAACCAGAGGAATCTCACCAGCCGCAAGCGGCTCAATCACCTTCCCGCCGGCAACAAAATACAGCGTTTTGCCGAATACCGCCGATGCCACGTCAAATCCCGACCCGATGCCCTGTATGGACAGGACTATGTTGTACGCCGCATCAAACAATTTCCGCTCATCAATATCCGCATGAAAAACGCTTGCAAGCGCTTTCAAGGTGGCTACCGTAACGGCTGAAGACGATCCGAATCCGTAACACCCGGAAAACGGACTCCTGGTTGAAAGACGGAAACCGTTATGGTGTATATGCCACTCACCAGTCGCCAGCGTAATTGCGCCGTCAACAAAACGGGTGTCTTTTACTCCCGGCGCATCAATCGTAACCTTCCCGTCACCTGTGGGCTCTATGGTCGCAGTAAGCCGGGAATCCACCGCGGTCGTGATACACGGATATCCGTACACAACGGCATGCTCGCCAAACAACATGAGTTTTCCCGGTGCGCTTATCGTCATATCTTAGACTCCAATCTCACGCCTTCTTCTCCCAACGTAATCGGTATGCTGCCAACGGGCGGATTGTGTGAATAACACAACAGATATCCGACCCCGTCAGTCCTGCCGCCGCCGCCTAAAATTTTCGCTGCCCCGCCGGCGTGTTCGATCTTCCGGATAAGTGGAATAATTTTTTTACTCACCACGCCCATTTCTTCCAGTGTCCGCCCGCCTTTTTTCATCGCGTCAATCAGCGTTTTTTCATCCCTTTCTTTTAATGCAACGGCAATTCTTTTTGTCTGTTCTTCGTTTATATCGAATAACTTTTTGAATTGTGAATTGTGAATTGTGAATTGCTGACGGACGTACGCGACCATTTCGCCAGTACTTTCTTTAGGCCGGCCGGTATCAATAAGGAAAAAATGGTTAAGCGCTGTAGGTAATTTGAACGGAAGCTGCCAAAAGCTTCGCAAAAACTCCAGTTCTTTTCTGTACCACAGAAATCCTCCCGCGGTGACAACCGTATTGTCTGCGCCTGACGGATTCCCATGTTGAATTTTTTCCGCCTCATACGCAAGCTGGTTAAACAGCGTAGGATTCCATACTTTTTTCAAAAAATATGAAACAGCGCAAACAACTCCTATTGCAACCGCCGCGGATGACCCGAGATGATACCCGGCAGAAATATCCGAGATAATTGAAATACTCATATCGGGAACCTTTATAAGCTTAAAATGTTTCTTGACTATATCCAGAATTTGAGTCACATACTCATCGTATTT
>JAPLWC010000105.1 GCA_026396845.1 Candidatus Gottesmanbacteria bacterium | reverse complement strand
ACTATATACTGCATAATCAAAAATGGATGCCGGGGCCCGGTATTGCTGATACACGACTATTTTTCTGTTTACATCGGCGCCGGCCTTCCCGACAGACTCGATATTGTTGCCCTGAACCGGAAGAACCTGCGCCGGTTGCACTGCTATTTGAGCATTGTTGTACACCGGCCGGATTCGGAGTGCGATAAGGATATCAGGATCAGGATTGATTCCTAACCCTGGAAAATTAATAGTGGCTTTATATGCTGTATTCGCAGTGCAGCCGCCGTTCGTCGCCCCTGAAAAATTATTTGGGGGCGTGCGTGAAGTATCAGGATCATAGGCAGCTTTAGCTACACGGTATGATACACCGGTTTTGTACAGAATGGAAACAACGACAGCCGGAGCTGGTGATCCACCCCAACATACAGTTATCGTATTCGCTGTATACGTGGGGGTTTCTATAATCATGCCTGTTGCTGGATCATGATTCACTAGCCATACGGTTTCGGTATCTTCTTTCAATGTTGGTTGCGGAAAGACAAACGGATTTCCGACGCCGCCGGCAACAGGGACAGGCATCACGCTATATGTAATCCCTAAGGATGAGTCGATTGTGCCGGAACTGCCGACACCGGTTTTTAACGCTTCTTCAATCCCTGCTTCTGCAGCGGAAAACGCCCGGGAAGATTCTTCAATATTTCTTGTAACTGAAACATCGGTCGTTGACCGTGCGACAAGCGATAAACCCACGGTCGTAGCGACCGTCAACACAAGGAGGGCAATAAGTGCGATTTGACCTGATTGATTGTTCTTTCGAATCATAGGTATCTCTTTTATTGTAATAACCGCAACTCCATTTAGCAAGCCTGCTTGCGTGTCAGTTCCTCATGCGTACCGTGCTCTCAAATGCCGCACTCCCGCTTTCATATGCACTGCCGGCAACTCCGAGTTGTCCTAACGTGAATTTGATAGTAACCTGCCCTTCAGCCAACGGGCAGGAAAACGCGAGCGAACTATCGGTGCAGTTATTGCCACCGGATGAGCTTAACGTCACGTTTGCACTTGTTAAATACACGGGGGGGTGTGAAGCGCTTTCCGACGCGATGCGCCCCGCATCACATGTAAAAATAGTTACATTATTATTCGGATTTGTGATATCAAGCTCACCCAGTAGGCACTTATCGATGGACTTTGCGGAACGGACCATGCGTCCGATAATGTCTAAAGCAAAATTTCCGTCCTGTTTAATATCCGTAAGGATTTCAGTTTTTTTGTTCACATGTGCGGTCGTAAACAACACCTGCGCCAGCAGTGTGGCGACTATAGCAAGAATACCGACGGATATTAAAATTTCCATCAATGTAAACCCCTGCAGGCTTTTATTCTTTTTCATACTTATTTCCATTGTGTTAAATATGTCGTTAATTCCACCTTGTTTTTGTTTAACGGATCCGTTGTATCCCCCCACGCCACCTTCGATGTCACTTTCATACCGGAAGCCGGGGTTAACTCAAGCGTGACGGACCGCGTAAATTTACTGTCAATATTGGGCGTACACGTTTCACTTTCAGTCCATTCGGGGGGAGAATTGGAATTGACGCAATATTTTGCACCTCCTGAGCTTCCCATCGTCACAAACGTATTCCATCCGTTGTCGCGTATCCCTCGTGCGAGTTCAATACCTGCTTGGGCAAACGAAAGGGCGCTGCTGCGTGTCTGCGATGTCTCGGAACGGCTCAGCGACGCAGTCGTTCCGGCAACAATGCCGGTAACCAGCAGTACTACCATACCGACAATGACGATCATTTCTATCAGTGATTGACCTTGTTGATCTACCTTACATTTTTTCATGGCACAACATCCGATACGACTCCGGAAGTAAATACGGACACGTTCACTGTTTTGGTATTCCCCACATCTGTGATGGTAATTGTTTGGTTTGCCGAGGCACCGCGGTCAAGCGCATAAAATGTAATAGTCGAAGGAACAGCGGAGATAGTGACATCTGTGGGCAGCGTGTAGGTATTTATCTCGCCGACTGCGCCGACCCTGCAAAGCGCTCGTGACGTATAGGTATCAGCCGTAAAAGTCACAGTATATCCGACGAGCGTATCGCACCCGGCAGGCTTGTTGCCGGATGCAGCCTTGGTCCTCACCGCCTGCAGATTGCGGACGAGCGTTGAAGCCGCCTGTTGAACTTTCTGCGTATCATTGAAGCGATTATATCCTGCAATGAAAAATCCGCTTAACAGGAGAAGCAGCGTGATACTGACGATAATTTCTATCAGCGTAAACCCATGATACGGGGATTTTTTCATGTCATCATGGATTGATTACTTTATAATTCATGCCATGGCCATTGTTGTATGTATTTATCGTTCCCTGACCTTCACTCGCTATATCCGCCGAAGACGGACTTTCCAGTTGAGTCCACAGCGCATATGCCGGTATCGGCGACGAACAGGCGCTCGACGCATACATATACGCAAAATAGCCGCCGGGTGGATTTGTTGGATTTGCAACGTGATCCCCACTTACAACTTTTGGATCTTTCGGCACCGTCGTCATATAATCAGGTTCAAGCACTTTGTACACCCCTGCCTCCGGGTTTGTGGTGTAGTCATGCGATACCCACCCGGTGGAGTTACACGGATAATGACCATTATCAACCCGGTACATTTCCAGGGCGGACCGGATCTGCTCCAGATCGCTTTTCCGTCTGGCATCACGCGACCGCTTGTTGATGGATGTGTACGATGTAACGCCGACAACGGATAAAACGGCGATGATACTCGCCGCCACCAGTATTTCTATCAATGTAAACCCTTTTCTCGTGTGTGCCGTATGTTTCATAGTTGAACTATTGTAAATTTCCGACACAATAATAGGATCCTGATGTGTATGCGCAGGTATCAGAACCCGGATCAGCGCTTGCATTTCCTGTTCCGGACTCAAGATGCGCACAAAAACAGTAGGATGTAGCCGAGCAATGGGTGTCAGTGAAACTATAGACGAACTTCTTCGTCAGGACTGTTTCGGTGGTGTTGTTTCTTGGATCCGTCGGAAAACCGGCAGGCAAATATGTCGCGGTAGCTGTTATTAAATTACACGTGGCGGGATATGAACCGTTATTATCCGCATAATATTGTTCAAACGCGTTTTGCACGGCTTTCATGTCCGCTAAACGTCGGGCATCCCGGCCTTTTTTTTGTGCCGAAGAATAGGACGCGACACTCACCGATACGAGGATACCGATAATTGCGATCACTATAAGAAGTTCTATGAGGGTAAACCCGCGTTTATTTTTCATATAAACATCCTCCATAGGGCAATACATTGCGGTTGCCAAATCAACGCCGCCGCCGTTCCCACCACCAGAAACGGCCCGAAAGCAATTTTGCTTTTCCAGGTCTTTTTTCGCCCTAACATCAGTATGACACCCGCCAAAGCCCCAGTCAAGAAGGCTATATACAATGCAATCACGACCGCGGGGAACCCCAACAACACGCCCATAAGGGGAGCAAATTTTACGTCTCCGAAGCCTAACCCTTTCCCGCGGGTTACCAACCAAAGAAGATAAAACGCTGCAAAACATACAAATCCCGTGACAACGTACTGCCCAATGTCGCTAACCGGCATACGCTTGGCTAACCAGTTCAGGAGGGTAGCGGCAAATCCTAATACAATCATGCTGTCCGGAATAATCTGATATTTCAGATCAGCAACAAAAATTATCGCCCTGACTGAACAATGTAGGACGCGACCGGAATAAGTTCATACCATCGTAGGGTCTTTTTGCAGTGATCGCAGTGGGACCGCCCCCGGACAACTGATTCTCCCCGCGGCAACCGGTCCGCAAGAACGTTGAGAAACGAGCCCGTGCAAAGGCCGATGAGAAACACGAATACCCTGTCCATACCAGTAGTATGAAATACGCGTGCCCGGATGGCAAGGGGAGTCTATTCTGATGTCCAATGCGCAAAAACCCCCCGATCAAATCGAGGGGGGATTTGCTAGTATTTCGTTATTCTTTTACTGGATACACCAATAACAAGTGGTGTCTGTTCCACCCTGACCTAGACATAGAGGGTTGGCTGCCCATAGAACCCCAGCTTTGGTATACTTCGTATTCGGGTCATTCTTGAACGATTTCGACTGTGGTTGGTAGCATACCACAACCGTATTGTTGGCAATACTTCCTGTCATAAATACTTTAGAAAGACTCGTGCTTTGAATCGTCTGAAAGTCCGTCCGTAACTCTCCGGCGTTTTGCATGTTCACTATGGCCGTCTTTACCGGATCGGTTGCCAGATCCGTACTAGCCGGCTCTAACGCTACAAGCCATGGCATGGTGTTTTTCACAGAGTAGTACCGGATAACTGCTGTTTGTACCTGGTTGACGATATCGCGCGTCCCTGTGTCTGCGCCTTTTTTGAGCTGTTCAAACGGGTCAATGGCGCCGATAAGACCGACTGCCAACGCCCCGAGTAGGGCAATAACTATAAGTAGCTCGATGAGCGTAAAACCGCGTTTAGATTTCATATAAAATAATCTCCTTTGTTTACTTGTACCATCATATTTATACCCTTGTCAATAGGGGCAATTACTAGAACGAGCTGGTTAAATTATAGATCGGCGTAATCACGGAAATGACGATAAACCCCACGCCTACACCCATGATCACCATGATAATCGGCTCAATCGCCGCCGTGAGGCCCTTGACCAGCGTTTCCGTTTCCGACTGGAAATATTTCGAAAGCTTTGTCAGGGTCTCATCAAGTTTGCCGGTTTCTTCACCGACTTTCATCATTTGGGAAACAATCGGCGGAAACACCGCGTACTGGGCAAACGAGTCTCCCAACGGGTATCCTTTCTCCACTTTTTTGGAAATTTCACTGATGGCATTCCGAAACATCACATTCCCGAGAGAACTTTTCAGTATCTGCAGCCCTTCAAGGATATGGATGCCCGAAGACACGAGCATTCCGAGCGTCCGCGTAAAGTCGACAAGTATGATTTTCTTCTGAAGTTCGCCAAAGAGCGGGATTTTAAATATGAGCCGGTCCACAACAAGTTCCCCGAACGGATATAAGCCCGTGAGTTTCGGCATCACGACGGTCATCATGACGAATATGACGCCGACCATACCGATAAGAATGATAACCGGATATATCATGGCGCCGGATACTTTGCCGCGGAAATCCCGTTGGGCTTCGAGTGTATCGGAAAGTCTCGTGAGAATCTGATCCAGCGTTCCCGAAGCCTCGCCTGCCCGTACCAGGGCAACATAGGTTGTCGAAAAATACCGAGGGTATTTGGCAAGTGCGTCGCCGAGGTTACCCCCTGATACAATTTGATGTTCTATATCCACCAACACGTCAGAAAAAACCTGGTTCGTGGTTTGGGTTCGCAGAATTGTCAGGGCGTCAGGAAGCGACAATCCCGCGACAATCATCGTCGCCAGCTGCCTGGTGAAATTGACGATGTCATTAAACGTCACCCGCTTAAAGTATTGCTGAATTTTGGCGAGTGATACTCCCTCTTTCGATACCTGAATCCCGACGACAAATAACTGTTTCTCGTGAAGAAGCCGGATAGCCGCTTCTTGTGACGGAGCGTCCACCAGCCCTGTCAATATTTTTCCGTCTACCCCCCGTGCTTTGTACTGAAAAAATGGCATGGCTATCCTTGTGTAAGCAACCGGCTCAATTCCTCCGGCTGCAGGGCATAACTTTGCGCCACCTCGAGGCTGATCTTGCCTTCACGGATAGCCCGGGCAAGCGCTGTTTCCAATGTCATCATCCCGAGTTCCGCAGATGTTTGAATAATGTTATCAATAAGATGTGTCTTGCCGTCACGGATCGTCGTTTTAATCGCGGGTGTAGCGGTCATAATCTCCGCTACGGGAACACGCCCTCCCGAAATGGCAGGAACGAGCCGTTGGGACAATACGCCTTCAATAGTAGCGGATAATTGCAACCTGATCTGTATCTGCTGGTTTTCAGGAAACACGTCAACGATGCGGTCAATGGTTTGGGAAGCCGAATTGGTGTGCAGGGTCGCGAATACCAAATGGCCGGTTTCGGCAATCGTGAGCGCCGCCTGAATGGTCTCCAGATCCCTCATTTCGCCGATTAATACAACATCGGGGTCTTCGCGAAGGACACTTCGGAGTGCCACGTTCCATGAATGCGTATCCTGGTGCATCTCGCGCTGCGAAATCACCGACAGCCCCGGCGGATAGACATACTCAATAGGATCCTCAATGGTAACCACATGAACGGCCCGCGTCTTGTTAATCGTGTTGATCATGGAAGCTAGCGTCGTTGACTTCCCCTGACCGGTCGGGCCGGTCACTAAGACAAACCCCTGCCGGAGTTTCACAAACTCATGACAGATGGACGGCAAGTTCAATTCCTCAATAGACTTAATTTTATCGGGGATGAGACGGAAATCCGCGGCAACAGACTCTTTTTGATAATAAACGTTTGCACGGAACCGGTTCTTGCCGAACGCCACGGAATAATCTATCTCTTTATTCGTTAAAAATATGTCTTTTTCTTCGTCGGTAAACGTGGGAAAAATAAGTGATTCCGTG